>JAFAZU010000542.1 GCA_019239585.1 Acidobacteriaceae bacterium | reverse complement strand
TCGTTGCCGCCTCGGAGCGGGGTCATCCGCTTTGTGCCAGCGTGGAGTTGGAGTCGGCCGCGATCTTTCCGACGCGCTATTTGCGCAGTCTCCCCCGATCCGCCCTCCCATCGACCGATTCGAAACTCCGAAGAAGGGGGGCCGCCCTCCAATCGATTCGGAAATCAGAAGTCTGAACGCCGCGAGCCGGTCGAGCATTCTCAATTGAGCCGCGCCCGGCGCGCAGGCGTTCAATTTTTGAACACTTCATTTGGCAAGAAATCTGCATAACATAATCGACTCGTCACATGTCTATGTTATACCACAGTGTCACCAAGAGAACGCCCCTTTGCCGGGGCTCCATGCCGGCGGGTGCATATCGTCGACCTTGGGAGTGGTTCAATGCTTACCGAATTGCGCGTACTGGTCACCGGAGGTGCCGGATTCGTTGGTTCGCATTTGTGCGAGCGACTGCTGCAGGAGGGTTATGAGGTCCTGTGCGTCGACAACTTGTATACGGGGACACGGCACAACGTACACCATCTGTTGTCGAACCCGAGATTCGAGCTTTTGCGCCACGATGTCTGCTTCCCTCTCTACGTGGAAGTCGACGAGATCTATAATCTCGCCTGTCCAGCTTCGCCCATCCACTACCAGCTCGATCCCGTGCAGACGACGAAGACGAGCGTGAACGGCGCCATCAACATGCTGGGTCTCGCCAAGCGCGTAAGGGCGAAAATCCTGCAAGCCTCGACTTCAGAGGTCTACGGCGATCCTTCGGTTCATCCCCAGGCGGAGGACTACTGGGGCAATGTCAATCCGATTGGCCCGCGCTCCTGCTACGACGAAGGCAAGCGCTGCGCCGAGACGCTTTTTTTCGACTACCATCGGCAGCACGAAATGCCGGTGAAGGTGGCCAGGATCTTCAATACCTATGGGCCGCGCATGCACCCGAATGACGGCCGGGTGGTGTCCAACTTCGTCGTTCAAGCCCTGCAGAACAGGGATATCACAGTCTACGGCGACGGAAGCCACACGCGTTCCTTCTGCTACGTGGACGATCTGGTCGATGGTCTCATGCGCCTCATGGGAACGCCGGACGAGGTGACCGGTCCGGTCAATCTCGGCAATCCCGGCGAATTCACCATCCGGGAGCTCGCCGATGAGGTGATCGAGCTGACGGGCTCCTCATCGCGAGTCATCCACTTGCCGCTGCCGGCCGACGATCCTCGTCAGAGACGACCGGATATCAGCAAGGCCAACGAATTGTTCGGCTGGAAGCCGACCGTAGCGCTTCGCGAAGGTTTGTCGAAAACCATAACCTATTTCGAGCGCCTCCTGAGGGATCAGCTGGTCACGGCGGTGCGCCCGCTCCTCCATCAAAGTTAAGCCAAAACCCCGGCATGAAGCTTCCGGGGTACTCATGAATGTTATCTTGCTGTTACTTCAAGGGCGAGTAGGCCTGCATTGTGAGATGCGGAGGTGGGAATGCCAGGCAACGCCGGCGTGTCGAGCGCACCTTCTTCGGTCCTTCCGGACCATACCGTCGGCCGGGAAGCCACGGCCCAAAAAACGGCAGAGATCGAGAACCTATCGGTCCTGCTGTTCTGGATTGCGTCCGGCGAATTCGTCGCGGTCGCTGCAACCGCCTATGTCATGGCTTTCGGCTACAGCTACCTGGTACTGCAGTTCGGGCCCCCCAACGCTACCTATGTGTCGGCCTCGCTGTTCCTCGCCTTGCTCATCATGCTCGTCTCACTGGCGTTCCGTCACTACATCACCCTGCAGATTCAGCCGCGGCACCGTTATTTGTGGAATGGCATCGGCGCTGTCGCCCTGGCGTTTTCCTTCTTCCTTTCCACGCTGTTTCTCCTCAAGCTGACCGAGGACTATTCCCGAGCCACGTTCTTCATTCAGCTTTTCGCTGTCACCACCACGGTCCTCATTCTGCGAACCTTGGGGCATTCGCGAATTCAAGCCGCAATCGTGGCCGGGCGGATCGAGGCCCGTCGGGCGATCCTGATCGGCAGCGCCGCGCCACAAGCTAGCGTGACGAAGCGCCTGAAACAGACGGGCGTGCGCATTATCGGCTCCCTGCCTTTTCCGCACGGCTCCGCCGGAGCGGACGCCGAGGGCTCCTACATCGATCCCGTCGCGGCTCGCCGCTTGGCCCAGCTCTGCCGGGCGCAGAAAGTCGACGATGTGGTCATACTCGCACCGTCGGCGGATTTGCGCGCCTCGGCGAAGCTTGCCGACACGCTTTGCGAGCTTCCCGTGACCTTGCACATGATCCCCGCGGACGCCGAGGACATCTTAAGCTCGGCTCAGCTCGGAGAGTTGGGCGCCCTGGTGACCATCCAGCTCCTGCATCCGCCGCTTTCGTCTTTCCATCGGGTTATGAAGCGATTGTTCGACATCGCGGCGGCCGGTGGCGGACTGCTGCTGCTCTCACCAGTTCTCGCTCTGGTCGCCCTAGCGATCAAGCTCGATTCACGCGGCCCTGTATTCTTCCGCCAGACACGCCACGGTTACAATAACGAGACCATTCGCGTCTTTAAGTTCCGCTCCATGACCACTAACGAGGACGGCTACGCCTTCAGTCAGGCCAAGAGGGACGATCCCCGTGTCACGCGCGTCGGTCAGATCCTACGCCGCACCAACTTGGACGAATTACCGCAGCTCCTCAACGTCCTCGCCGGGGAAATGTCCATCGTAGGGCCGAGGCCGCATCCCGTGGCACTCAACCGCATGTTTGAAGAACATATTGCGCCCTTCTCTCGCCGTCATAACGTCAAACCGGGCATCACTGGATGGGCTCAGGTGAACGGCCATCGTGGACAAACCGACACGTTGGAGAAGATGCAGCGCCGCTTCGAATGCGATCTATACTACATCGACAACTGGTCATTCCTCCTCGATGTAAAAATTATCCTGATGACGGTGTTTTCGAAGACAGCGTACAGAAATGCGTTCTGACAGACTGGTCATTCGACAGCTTCGGCGAACTCAGTGTAGATCTCTGCGATCCGACCGGCATCCCTTCAAGACCATCACACGATCCCGTGCAATGCGGCATCGAGTGCAGAGAGGTCGACCGTGATGTCCTCACCTTGAGAGAGCCCCTCGACTCCCTCGGGATAATGATCCCCGGGCCCGATGACGTAACCATACCGAACTTGCCCGGCATCTGCGATTGTCCAGAAACACGGGTTCACCCATCCGGGCGCGAACAGGTCGATGAGCGCCGTGCCGGGTTGCTGGAATAGGACATTGGTCAATCCACCCCCGTGCGGACCGATCACGACCCGCGCCTGCGAGAACAAAAGGCGCTGCTCGATCGCCGGCATGGATTCCAATACGATCGTGCGGAATCCCCGTTCCTCCAGCACTCGGCAAACCTCTCCCTCGTTTCTGATTCGCCTTCCGATCGCCCTTTGGCGTGAGACGTAGATGAGATGCCGAGGTGCTCCCGAGCGCTGACCGAAACGATCTCGCAGATAATCGCTTGCCCAGGGCGAAACACTGTTCATGCGAGACGGCAATGAGGGCACGACAAGCTCGTCGGCCTCGATATGAAACCAGCGATTGTCCGTCGCCGGGATAATCTTTTCCAAAGGCACGCCGAGCTCAGCGAGAGTGTCGCGCTGGAAAGGCAAACCGCGGTAGTCGACGATGAACTTGTCGATGGAGGGAAGATCACCGCTGAGCTCGAGCGTGCGAAGCCGTGGCAGCACGTCGCACATCCAATGGTAGAAGACATGCGAGCCATCCGTGGCGAGCACCGCGACACGCCCCCGCACGCGACGCGCAGGGCCGATGAGCTGGAAAAAGGCGGAATGGTCGCTCCAGTGGCCGACGTAGAATTCTCGCGAGACATCCCAAACTAGCCGATTGTCGGGAGTGAATACGGCACCGAGCCGTCCCCAAACGTGCCCGCGCCGAAGGACAAGCACATAACTGTTCTCAATGCGCTCCTGAAGCCACGCCCGAAATTTCCAATGAAGGTGACCATCGGCCGTTCGGGGCGCGCTCCGCTCGATAAACTGCCCGGTGGAGATCTCGGTCAAGAAGGCGAATGCTTCGCGCGCGCAGTTCTCGGCCGTTATCCCGTCCGTGGGCGGAGCGGAAAGCGTGAAGTCGGGCAGCAGGTGCCTTGCCGCTGCGGCATTGATAAGGCCCTTCGCGAGATTTCCCGCCACCTGCCGAAGAGTGCTCGGTTTCATCACGACGCTCGGATTGTTTGTAATGCGGGCTGGCAGATCTCGGGACGCCCCCCTTGGTCGCAGTAGACCAAGACCGAGGTGAATTCTACACGCTGATCCCATACCCAACCGGCCGCCGCGTGCGCCCGGTTCGGTCACGGTAGTCGCGCTCCGCCATTTGGTCCGGCTTGGCAAGATCTGACGACGAGCGCGACCGGGCTGCAGCCCGAGCCGCGTCGTCCCATGCCGCCAGACAACGGGCAGCCATTTGCACCATTCTCGAACGGGAAGGCCCGACAGCGAAAATCTTACGATTCCAATTCACCGCCGGTTGGCGGATTGAACTCATTTTGCCTGAACACAGTAACAAGAAGAGGCGGATATGATCGGTGTCAATATTTCGGGTGCCGAATATTCGCCGGGAAGCTATCCGACCACGGGCGATCTCGACTACTTGGAAAGCCGAGGCATAGGATTAATCAGGCTGCCGGTGGCTTGGGAAAATCTTCAGCCGACACTGAACGGTCCGCTCGATCAGACACAACTCTCCTCGCTCAAGACATTTCTGAACAACGCAGCCGCGCACGGAATGGAGGTCATTGTCGATCTCCACAATTATGGGCGCTATAGCACAAACATCCAGGATGCCGGGTCCGGAAACGGGCAGGTCATCGGGTCGGCCGCGGTCCCCATCAGCTCTTTTGCCGGTTTTTGGGGCAAGCTCGCCGCCCAATTGAAGGGGCATGTCGGATTGGCCGGTTACGACATCATGAACGAGCCGCACGACATGGGCAGTCCGACCGTTTGGCCGACTGCTGCTCAGGCGGCAGTCAACGCCATTCGCGCTGTCGATATGGCCAGCACAATTTATGTCGAGGGAGATGGTGGGGCGAGCGCAGCAGAATGGCTCACGTATAATTCCAATCTTCACATTACCGATCCTGCCAATAACCTCGTTTACGAAGCTCACTCTTATTTCGAACCGATGTCGACCGGTGATTATACCGTGACTTACGATCAAGGAGGCGGATACCCCTCCATGGGGGTCGACGATATCCAGCCGTTCGTGCAATGGCTGGAACAGACTGGCAATCGCGGCTTCATGGGCGAGTTCGGAGTTCCCGACAACGATCCGCGCTGGCTGACCGTCCTTGGCAATTTTCTCGATGCACTTCAGGCAGACGGGATTTCCGGAACGTATTGGAATTATCGAACCACAGGCACGTGGTACAACTCGATTGAAATAAATCCGTTGGTGCCGGGGCAGGATAGGGCTCAGATGGCGGTCTTGACCGAGCACGCCCAGCCGGTGATTGCCTCGATCGAATCCGGCACCATTCTCCCGGTTGGAGGGGTCATTCGCGCCAATGCTTTGACGCTATCCGGCACGGCCGCCTCGAACAGCACCATCTCGATCTTCGACAACGGCGCCTTGATCGGAGTGGCAAATTCGGACGGGAGCGGTAACTGGAGCTTCTCAACCAAACAAACCTCGAACGGCGTACATAGTTTTTCTGCAACCTTCACGGATTCGGTGGGCGTGACGAGCGAAGTCTCGCCCGCCTTCAGCCTCATGGTGAGCGTTCCGCAAATCGCCGGCACCTTGGCGGACCAGGCAACCAACGAACACAATACGATCTTACCTTTTGCGGGGGTAACGCTTTCAGATCCAGGGATGGCCACCGTCACCGTGACGGTCACCTTCAGCCCGAGCCTGAATGGGACCTTGAGCGATCCCCAAGCCGCGATTGACGGCAGCCACATCGTGAACGGTCTCTATACAGTCGCGGGATCAGTTGCGCTGGTGCAATCGGCATTGGAGGGCTTGGTCTTCAGGCCCACGGGCAATCAGCTTCCGGGGGCACCCATCGACACGAGCTTCACAATCGGCCTCAGTGACGGGCAGGGCGGAACGGCGAGCAACTCGAGCACCAGCGTGGTGTCGTTGGCATCCGGACCAAGCGCCGATTTCGGCGGCAGCGGCAAGTCGGACGTGCTGTGGCGAAACACCAATGGCGCGATCGCCGAGTGGCTCATGAACGGGCCGCAGATCGTTTCGGTCCAGGACGTCACGAGTGGAGGCAATATGGCGGCGCCTGACAGCTCATGGCAAATCGTGGGCTATGGTGATTTCAACGGAGATGGAAAAACCGACATCTTGTGGCGCCACCAGGATGGCACTCTGGTCGACTGGACGATGAGCGGATCACAAATCACATCCAGCCAGGTCGTCACGTCTCAAGGCGAGCCGGCGCTGCCCGACGGTTCCTGGAACGTTGTCGCGGTCTCGGATTTCATCGGGGACGGGAAATCCGACATTTTATGGCGCAACACCGGCGGTTCCCTTATCGAGTGGACGATGAGCGGTGCGCAGATCATCTCGAATCAAATAGTGACTTCTCAGGGCACCCCCGCGACACCCGACAGTTCCTGGAGCATTGTCGGCGAAGCCGACTTCGACGGTGACGGAAAATCGGACATCCTGTGGCGCAACGTCAACGGCTCGCTAGTCGAGTGGACCATGAATGGGGCGCAGGTCGAATCGAGTCGGCCGGTGACCCTTCAGGGCAACCCGGTAGGACCGGATGGGACCTGGAGCATCGCGGGCACTGGGGATTTCAACGGCGACGGGATGTCCGATATCCTCTGGCGCAACAGCGGCGGCACTCTGATCGACTGGAGCATGAATGCAGCGCAGGTGACATCGATCCAACAGGTGTCCTTCCTGGGCGTGCCGGCAATGCCTGACGCATCTTGGCAGATCGCACAAATCGGCGATTACAACGGCGATGGGAAATCCGATATCCTGTGGCGCAACAGCAGCAATGGGCAGCTCGCGGAATGGCTGATGAACGGCTCTCAAGTTGTTCTGAGCGGGAATGTCACGCAGCAAGGCAATCCGGCGGTGCCCAATGACAGCTGGGCCTTGCAACCCAGCCCGATCGTCTGATGGGCCAAGCAATGCCTACGGCTTGTTTGGCGCTCGCCTGTGCAATTTTCACTTCTACCTGTCGTCGGACTGGTTCGTTTGCTGCCGTCCAGGATGGCACATGAGCCAATTTTAAACGAGAGCGCCACGATAAGAAGCGCGTCCTCCCGTTGGGAATGGGAATTCTAGAATGAGCAGTGGAATACCATAAGTCACGCGCTCCAATCCGTACCACATCAACAGAGTCTGGCACACGTTTTGGATGTCGCTTTGATCCGAGTCCGGGGCCGTCAGATCGGATGGAACGCGCGTTCAAAGCGTGGCAGAGTGACATAGTCTGCGTCGCAAGGGGGATCGGAAGCTTGGGAAGCGAGTCATGGAACGCAACGCTCACGGAGAAGGCGGCCTCGCTCGAATTCGGTGAATGAACCACATGCGGAATGTGTGACGCCACTTATGGATCTGGACCCGAGGTACCCAACGCCTTGCTCCCGGCACATTCGAGACACAACGTGGCGCATTGGTCGTCAGGGTAGTTCATGATCGGGTCGAACACAGCTGCCCCCGGGCACGCCTTTCAATCCAACCAGCCAGTGAAGCCGGCGATTGATTACCTCCAGAGAAGGGTGCAATTGTGGGCCACACTTTTTACTGTTGTGCTCCTTTTTGAATTTGTTCCGCTTTTCTCCGCCATCGTGAGTGGTCGACTTGGGACTGGCCAAGACGCTAACGACGCCTCGGGAAGCCTTGGATTGGAATTATTTTCAGTAGCAGCGTTTTTGGGGAGCATCGTTGTTGCACGTCTTTCGAAAGTCTCGCTTCAGCAGTTCTTGCTCGCAATGATGCCAGTAGCCCTTATGCTGCTCTGGATTTTTACATCTATAGCTTGGTCCAATTTTCCAGATCTCACGGCCAAACGCGCAGCCCGCCTCACCATCGAAACTGGAACAGCAGTATTGCTTGCTTTATCCACACCTAGTCAAAGCAGCGCTTTGCGGGTAATGTTTAGGACGTTTTGCTTTATCACTATTCTAGATTTGATGTCCTGGTTTTTCCCCACAGTTTCGCAAACTCCGATCGGCTTTGCGGGGATTCACATCCACAAAAACGGAGCTGGGGAGTTTTTCTTTCTATCCATCCCTATTATTGGCCTTGGAATCACGAACCACTTCATAACTCGCTTCCGCACGATAGCTGTAGTTTCGTTCCTAGCGGCCTCTACGATGTTGTTGCTCACACTTTCGAAGTCAGCACTTGGCATCCTGATGATTTCGCTGGGCTTGGTGGCCCTGATGCATATCCTGAATAAGCTTCATCAGTCCAATCGGGTCGTCTTAGCCACCATTTGCGTTCTGGGAGCCAGCTGCATCGCAATCCTGGTGATGGGCTACGGATTGGACGAAACGCTTGACCTTTTATACGGCGACGCAACCCTGACAGGCCGCGATCAGATTTGGCGTTTCCTTTGGTTTCTCGCGGAAAAGAGGCCGCTGCTTGGAGTCGGGTATGGAGCGCTTTGGCAAACAGGCCCCCAGGTTGAATCTCTGGTGGAATATACGGGAGCGACTTGGGTGCCCAACGAAGGGCACAACGG
>JAFAZU010000478.1 GCA_019239585.1 Acidobacteriaceae bacterium | reverse complement strand
TCTGACCAGCACCGGGTCAGCACCTCCTTTGAGACAACCGGCAATGCACTTGCTATTGGCCTCGCTCACGCTGCTGTGTTTGGCCCCACAGTGCGCTTCCGAGACGTAACCGGTGATCTCTTCGCCACAGGCGAGACCCCGCCCAGGCCAGTGAAGCAGCAAACAGCAGGATTTGTTTTTTCATAAAATCTCCTTTTCTATTTACGGGCGCAAAGCGCCCGGTTCAGGCCGAAATCACCAGCGGCGACAGAAGCCCTTCCTCCATCGCCGAAATCGAGAGCCCAAGCCTCCCCCTCCTGCTGCCCAGCGGTGGAGCTACACTGCCAGCCGGTTAGCTTAATAGGGCCTTTCACATAGTAGCCGCTTAAAACCAAGGAGTTCCAGAAGACCTACGCGCAGCGGGCGGGCGTGGAGGGAACTGTCTCGCAGGGGGCCCGCTACATCGGGTTCGCCAAAACGCAATTCAACATCTGGCTACGGCGGCGTTAAACTTGGTGCGGGTAGGAGCTTGGTTGTTAGAAAACGTGCGGGCGAAGACGCGCCGCTCCGCCTTTGCGGCCCTACACGACTGCAAGGCGCTTACGGATGCTGGCTGCCTGTTCGAAGGCATAGGCCAGTTGCAGAACTCCCCAGTCGTCATGGTGGCGGCCGACAATCTGCAATCCAATCGGAAGCCCGGATGCTGAGAATGCACAAGGAACGGAGATAGCCGGGTTGCCACAGACTGAAATGTAATACGCAGACTTCATCCAGGCCATATAGTTTTCCATCTTCACGCCTGCAATCTCCGTCGGGTAGCGTGTATTTACATCAAAGGGAAGGACTTGATTCACCGGCAGAACAAAAAAATCGTACTCACCCTGAAAGCCGCATAGGCGCTGATATAAAGCAGTGCGCTGAGCTTCCAGGCGAGAAAGCATGGGACCAGTCAGTTTACGGCCTTCTGCGACGTGCCAGTGAACATATTCATTTAGCTGATCGCCGTGCGTGGCCAGCAAATCACCAAATTTTAATTCCATTGACCAGTGACGCCAGGCTAAGAAGTATTCATTCGCACCGTGAAAATCAGGCTCGGTGTCTTCCACGATGCACCCGAGCGACTCGAAGACTTTGCGTTGTTGCTGTACTGCATTTTTGACCTCTGAATCCCACGGCAGGCCCATATCCTGGAACATCGCCACGCGTACGCCTTTAAAACTGCGTGCCTCCAAAGGCTGTGCAAACTGGCTTCCCGACTGATCAATGGAAATGGGCGAGTGGTGGTCAAACCCGGCCATCACGCTCAGGAAAAAGGCGCAGTCAGTGACGTTGCGGGCAACAGGTCCAATTACCGAGAAAGGGAACCAGCCTAATTGTGCCGGTACATTCGGGACGCGTCCCGGTGAAGGGCGGAATCCTACGACACTGCAGAAATTGGGCGGATTGCGAAGGGAGCCGCCGAAGTCGCTGCCATCTGCCAGGGGCACCATGCCGCAGGCGAGCGCAACCGCACCCCCGCCGGTGCTGCCGCCGCACGTCTTGGTCAGATCGTACGGGTTCCGGGTCGGGCCAAAGACCGGATTAAACGTTTGGGAACCCAGACCAAATTCGGGAACGTTGGTCTTTCCCAGAACGATCGCTCCCGCATTTTTTTCCCGTTGCACGACTCGGCAATCAAAATCTGGTATGTAGTCTTTGTGCAACGGAGAGCCGAAAGTAGTGCGGATTCCCTTCGTCTCGTGAAGGTCTTTGACACCTACCGGGAGACCATGCAAAGGACCCAGCCACTTGCCCTTTGCCAGCGCCTCATCGGCTGCAGATGCCTGTGCCATTAATTGATCTTCCGGAACCAGTGTGACCACGGCATTGACTTTCGGATTGACGCGATGAATTTGCTGCAGATGTGCTCCCATCACCTCCCGCGCGGAGAGCTTTTTCGTGCGCAAGGCATTCAAGATATCGACGGCTCGCAAAAAGCAAATCTCATGGGAGGAATTCGATCCGGCGTTTGACGATGGACCTGACGAACTCTCGCTTGTGCCAGGAATCGCTTTCTCGCCAGGTGATGACATCAGAGGAGTGGCAGCAGCCGAAAAGGCAGCGCCCGTCCCTAGTCGCAAAGTGTTGCGGCGCGTCGTTGCTTTACCCATCTTTCCAGCTTAGTCAGGCGTCTGACCCGAAGCAAACTTCCCATCGTCAGCGGGCGCATGCGCTACGCTGGCACTTGGTACACAGGCCAGGATTGAGAGTTGTGCGTGTGTGCTCCTTTGTATTCCATGAAAACTGTTTCGGTTCCCTACAATTTGGAGTGTGTTCTACAAACGGGCCATTTACCTACTCTACGCCGGTTTGCGGCCACGCTGATCCTACCTCTTGGCTTGTGCTTGGTTGTGACCCGCTGTACTTTTGGGCAAGATCGCACGACGCCGGAACACTCGCCCACCCCCGTGCCGCCAAGGGCCTCTTCTTCCGGTACGGATGCCAAAACTGATTCTTTGCTTCCGTTACCCGCCGACGCCTCTGTGCCGCAAACGGTAACGCTGAATGGGAATACCCTGCACTATACGGCGACGGTCGGTGTGATTCCGGTGTATAACCGCACGGACCCGAACAAGCCGGAGATGAAGACCGGGGAAGTGGTCGTTACCTCATACGTCCTGAACGGTGTGAAAGAAGCAGCGGATCGCCCAGTAACCTTTGCCATGAATGGCGGCCCTGGGGCCTCTTCCGTTTATCTAAATTTCGGCGCGATCGGCCCGAAGCGTGTTCCGTTTGCCGAGCAAGGTGATAGCCCTTCCGATCCGACTCAGCTGATGGACAATCCTGGAACCTGGCTACCGTTTTCCGACCTTGTTTTCATTGATCCCATTGGGACCGGCTTCTCGCGGTCACTGGTCTCGATCCCCGAAACGAAGAAATTTTTCTATTCGACCACACCCGACGTTGAGTACCTTTCCAGGGTGATCTATGACTGGCTGGTGAAAAACAGCCGGCTGCAATCACGCAAGTACCTGATCGGCGAGAGCTACGGCGGCTACCGCGGACCACGCGTCACGCATTATCTGCAATCGCAGCTTGGTATTGCGATGAACGGAGTTGTTCTGGTTTCGCCTTATCTAAATCCATGGATCGGAGGAAATGGCGAGATCTCACCGCTCCCCTGGATGATGACACTACCCTCCATCACGGCGGCGCATCTTGAACGTGAACACCAGCTCACACCAGCGCGAATGGCAGAGGTGATTGCGTACACGCGCAGCCAGTACGTGACCGACCTGCTGGCTGGTCGGTCCGACCCGGAAGCAACACCCCGCATGATCAAGAAAGTGACGGAACTGACTGGACTCGATCCTGCTTTTGTAAAGCATTCAGGAGGACGCATAGAGACCAATGCTTATCTTCGTGAAGTCTATCGCGAAAAGAATGAAATCGGGTCGGTTTATGACTCGAATGTCACTGCACCAGATCCTTTTCCCTTTTCCCCTGACCGAAGATCAAGCGATCCCATTCTGGAAGCGATCATCGCGCCGACCACCACTGCCATGGTGGACTGGATCACACGGGTTGTGGGCTGGAAGACGACAGCCCGTTATAATGCACTCTCTTACGAGGTAAACGAGCAATGGGATAGGGACCGGGCTCTTGAGCGCGGCTCAACGGCTGATCTGCGCCAGGCAGTTGCTGCGGACCCGAAGCTGCGTGTGGTGATTGCGCACGGATGGGATGACCTGAGTTGCCCATTTATGGGTTCGATTTTAACGGTGGACGAAATGCCGCTGATGGGTGATCCGCAGCGCGTGACGGTACGCGAGTACCCGGGCGGACATATGTTCTATACGCGGCCGGGAAGCCAGTCTTTGTTTCTGAAAGATGTGGAGACGATGTTCGCCGCGCACTAAGAAGGCGCATTAGTTAGTGTGCGGTGCGCCTTGGCATAAGTAACTTTGCCCTGAACCAAATTTCAGATCCCTGCTGTCTAAAAGACTGAAAGTATGCGTCTGTCTTTATCGCTCGTGCTCATTCTGGGTTCCTGTGTGCTCCTCTGTGCCATTGCACAGGAACAAGCCACTTTGCCCAAGCCGTACGCCACGCCATCAGCTGACAATCATCCCAAGGTCGTTGATCGGCCTTCCGGTGCTCAATTAACGGTTCCATCCGGCTTCTCCATTCAGATCTGGGACAAAGGTTTGCTCATGCCGCGCTTCATGCTGCAAGGCGAACACAGCGAAATTCTTATTGCGGATGGCGGCAAAGATGCAACTTCCGCTGCGGTAGGCCACGCTAATCCCAAGACCACCAAAGGGGTTGTCTATGTTTATCCAAACGCTGATTCCTCGAAGCGTAAAGAACTGATTACCGGCCTTGATCGTCCTTATGGCCTGGCTCTCTGGAAGAACTACTTATATGTGGCGGAAACTGAGTCCATTAAACGCTACCCATACGATGGTCAGGCGCTCACAGCTGGTAAAGGCGAGGAAGTTGTCTCACTGAAAGGTTTCTCGAAAGGC
>JAFAZU010000404.1 GCA_019239585.1 Acidobacteriaceae bacterium | reverse complement strand
ACCTCGGCAATCTGCCCGCCGATCCTTAAAAATGCGTCGAGATCGAGCGGTTTTCGAATGTACAGGTCCGCACCCAAGGTCTGGACACGCTGCCGATCCAATGGCGAGTCCGAAGACGTCAGCACCACTACGGGAACCCGGAGGAGGCGAGGCATCTTCCGGATCTGTGCCAGGACCTCTGTACCGTGGTGGGTGCCCAGGTTCAGATCCAGCAGCACTAGATGAAGGGGTATTTCCGGGCTACTACCCACGCGCTGGAGAAATGCAAACGCTTGTTCCCCATCGCTTGCCACTTCGGCCTCATAGTCCAAGCCGTGTTCTTGAAGCGCCTCTCGAATCAGAAGCACGTCAGCCTTGTTGTCCTCAGCAATGAGAATGCGTAGCTTGCCGAGCTGAGTGGTTGCTGCGGTGCTACTCATAGCGCGGGCACCGTAAAGCAGAATCGGGCGCCTCGACCGAGTTGCGAGTCAACCCAGATCCGGCCGCCAAAGCGCTCCACAATGCGCTTGCAGATTGCCAAGCCAATACCCGTTCCTCCGTATTTGTCTTTGTGCAGCTGCCGGAAGACGCCAAAGATATGCTGAGCGTACTCCGGCTTAATTCCAATTCCATTATCAACGACCTCAAAATAGACCCATTTCCCTTCCTGGCGGGCAGACAAGTGAATGCACGGAGATGTTTCGCTTCGGTATTTAATGGCATTACTGATTAAGTTTTGAAAAAGTTCCAGAAGATGCACTGCCGGTATCCGCACCCCCGGAAGAGGATCGCTTGTAATGGCAGCGCCGCTCTCCCTGATGGATACTTCCAAATTCCTCAAAGCTTCTTCCAACACAGCCGTGGAGTCCGTAAGTGACGTGTTCTCGACCGGAGCGCCCGCACGCGAATACTGAAGAAGCCCGTCGAGCAAATTTCCCATGCGCTGGGCGCCTTCTACAGCGTAAGTAATAAACTGGTCCGCTCCCTCATCGATGTGGCCGCTGTACTTGCGCGCCAGCATCTGCGTATAGGTTGCCACCATCCGCAGCGGCTCCTGCAAATCGTGGCTTGCTGCATAGGCAAACTGTTCCAGATCCTGATTGGAACGCCGCAGCGCTTCCTCGGTCTGTTTCTGGTCGTCAATATCGGTGGATGTGCCAAACCATTTGGCAATTTGCCCCTCTCCGTCACGCACCGGAAGCGCTCTTACCAAATGCCAACGATAGGCCATAGTTCTGCGATCGAAAAAACGCAACTGCGTTTGAAAGGGCTGGCCGGTTTGCACCGAGGCGTACCAGTTTTGGTAGCAAGGCTGTAGGTCATCCGGGTGCAAAACCGGTTCCCAGCTTTTATTCCCGCCCGTGCCGCGCTCAAAGCCGGTCAACTGGTACCAGCGCTCGTTATAGTAATCGAGGTAGCCGTCCGGACGCGCGGTCCAGACGATCTGCGGCATCGCATCCGCCAGTTGCCGGAACCGGGCTTCACTTTCCTGAAGAGCCTTTTCCCTGGTACGCTCATCTGTGATATCAATGTGCTTGCCCACCCATTCCCGAATGGAGCCCCTCTCATCAAGTACCGGGAGCGCCCGAACGGAGCAGATCCGCCAAAGGCCGTCGCGTCTTCGGACACGATGCTCGAAGACAAACATCCGGCGTTCGGTGACGGCGCGGTTCCACTCGTCAATTGTCGGCTGGGCATCGTCCGGGTGAACCACCTTTGACCAGCCATAGCCTTGATATTCCTCGTAGGACTGTCCGGTAAATGCGGCCCAGCCGGGTTGCTCGCCCTCCATCTCGCCCCGCACATTGTTAGTCCAAAGAACGTTGGTCGTCGCCTGCACGGCGGTGCGGAACCGGGCTTCGCTGGCCCAAAGCGCGTCCTTCGCACGGCGTAGCGCATCAATGTCCGTGTTAGTTCCATACCAGCGCATGATCGCTCCACTCGCATTCCGAACCGGTACAATTCGCGTCAGAAACCACCGGAACACGCCATCCGCGCCGCGAAGGGGAAATTCCATTTCGAAAGCGTCACCGGTCGCAATCGATTTTCGCCAGCGCTCCAGCACGCCCGGCAGGATTTCCGGATGGTGTACGCTTTGCCAGCCCCAGCCCTGCATCTCCTCGGGATTGGTACCTGTGTATTCGTACCAGCGCCGGTTATACCAGAAAATCCAGCCTTCGGAGTTCGCCATCCAGACCAGCTGTGGAATGGAGTCCGCCAGGGTTTGCAACTGCCGCTCCCGCTCCTCTTCTTCTCCCTTCTTCCGAGCGGTGATGTCGGTGTTCATGCCCACCCAGCCGCGTACCGTTCCATCCGGGTGAAACAAGGGGACGCCACGGGCCGCTGTCCACCGCCACTCACCACTGATATGTCGAAGGCGGTATTCGATAAACATGGAGGTAGCGGTGCGCACGGACTCAGCCCAGGTTTTGGCGGTCCGCTCCTGGTCTTCAGGGTGAACAGCCTCCAGCCATCCATAGCTCCGGTACTCGTCGTAGCTCTGGCCGGTAAAAGCACGCCAAGAGGGAGAATCTTCAATGGGCACGCCATCTGTATCTGTAGTCCAGACAATCTGCGCCGAAGCTGTAATCAAGGCCTGAAACTGTTCCTGGCTCTCACGCAGCGCCGTTTGGCTCTCTAGTTCCGCCACTCGCTGGCGCAAGAAGGCGAGTTCGCGTTGCAGCGAGTCCTCCTGGCGTGTGTTAACTTCCTGATAACTCAACTCATTCTCTCGGACGGATCGACAATGTGAAGTGAAATACAGCACCCTGTCCAGGCGATCCCTCGGCCCATATGCGGCCGCCAGCCTGTTCAATGATCCGTTTGCAAATGGCCAGACCGATACCTGTACCCTCGTATTCCTTTTTGTGTAGACGCTGAAAAACGCCAAATATGCGCTTGGCTTGTTGCGGGTCAAAGCCAATACCGTGATCCCGCACTGAGAGTACCCATTCGCCGGGCCGTCGTTCGGCGGAGATGTGAACCTCCGGCGCTTCTCCCTCTTTTCGGTATTTGAGGGCATTACCGATCAGGTTCTGAAAAATCTGAGTCATCTGCGGGGGCGCTCCCGCCACAGTCGGCAGCGGATCATGCGTGATAACGGCTGCCGTTTGATTGATGCTGGCTCCCAGATTTTGCAAAGCCTCGCGTAAACTGTCTTCCAGGGAGAGGGAATCATGCCTGAACGCACTCTGGGAGTCAGTCGCTTGGGCATAATTCAACAAGCCCGTGATCAAAACCTGCATACGGGATACCCCCTCATTGATGAACTGAATAAACTGATTGGCCTGTTCGTCGAGCTTGCCCTTGTATCGGCGCGCCAGCAGCTGAGCGTAGCTGGTCATGGTACGCAACGGCTCCTGCAAATCGTGACTCACGGCATACGCAAATCGTTCGAGCTCCTGGTTGATCTCGTACAATCGTTCCGTCTGGCTCGCTAGGACCTCTGCCGTCCTTTTGCGCTCTGTAATGTCGTAATTGACGCCGATCATGCGAACCGGCTGGCCTGCAGCATTGCGGAATACCCGGCCTTTGCCGACCAACCAGCGTACGGTCCCGTCCGGCCAGATCACACGATACTCGGTATTGTAGGGAGCGTCCTCCTGCAATGCACGCCGTACCTCCTCCTGCGCGCGCTCCCGATCTTCGGGATGCACAGCCGCGAGCCACTCTCCAAATGGCAAGGGATGAGTCCACTCAGGCCGTCCGTAAAGCTGTCCGTACTCTACCGAGCAAATCGCTTCGTCCGTAAGAAGGCTCCAATCCCAGGTACCGATCTGAGCCGCCGCTTGCGCTAAGGTGAGCCGCTCTTCGCTGGCGCGCAGTGCCTCTTCGGCCCGCTTGCGCTCAGTAATGTCCACGTTGGTGCCAATCATCCGAGTGGGTTTCCCGCTCTCGTCAAAGCAAACCTGCGCGCGGCCATGCATCCAGCGGATTTCTCCATTGTCATGCCGCCGAATGCGGAATTCGCAGTCAAATCCGCCGGTCTTGAGTGAGTGCTCGAGGGCGGCAAGACCTGCGGTCCGGTCTTCGGGATGAATGCAGGCGATCCAGTCTTTGCTCGTGTGAACCAACTGCTCCGACGAGAGGCCATATAACCGCAGCAGTTCTTCCGACCAGAGGTTCACACCGTTCTGGAGGTCCCAATCAAACGCTCCGGAGCGGCCCGCTTCCAAGGCGAGAGCCAGACGCCTTTCGCCCATCCGCAAGGAACGTTCCAGACTTTCGCGGTGGGAGATATCACGCTCGATGAAAAAAACCGCCACGGCAGAAACCAGAAACAACAACAGCACGACGCTGAAGGTCAGAAGGTTTGTAGTTTGGGCCTGCCGCCGTGCGTGCTTCTGGCGCGTTTGAAGAAGGCGGTACTCTTCGTCCTTGATGGCTCGGACCAAGTGCCGGATTTCGTCCATGATTTGCATGCCTTCGTCCGTACGCACCACCGCCAGCGCCGCCTCCAATCCATTGGAACGCCGCAGGCGAATGGTTGTCGCCAGCTTAGTGAGTTTTTGGGTGACGAGCCGATCCAGGTCCGGTAACCGCTTCTGTTGCCGGGGTTCGTCCGCTGTTAGCTCCCACAGAGCGCGTTGGAGCCTAGGAAGCGCGGCGGTGGCATTCTCATATGGCTCCAAATAACGGTCCTGCCCGGTCAACAGGTAACCGCGCTGCCCCGTTTCGGCGTCCCGCAAATTTCCCAGGAACTCGTCCGTAATACGGAGAACCTCGCGGGTGTGCTCGACCCATTGCGTATCGCGATGATAAGTATGCAGATCGGTCCAGGACCGTCCGCCGACCAGTAAAATCAGCAAGAAAGCGCCGGCCAATAGCAGCCGACGCGAGAGGGCGGAAAATTTCCTGGTTGCTTTCTGTGAAGAAGCTCCTGGCGACCTGCTTTTCCCGTCCGGACGTACTTCTAGATGGACATCAGCTTCCTGGCAGACAGAAGAAATCTGATCAGTCTTCATGAATTTGCTGTATTTTTTGAAGCATTTGTGCAGAATGAGCGCAGGCCAATGCCGTCACAGAACGTGTGAGTGGAACAAATAGGCGGGAGAACAGCCGCTCGCGTTCCGTACCGGTCAGTAGAAACAAAGTGTAAGTAAGGTTATTATACTAATTTGCGTAGTTCTACGCGCCG
>JAFAZU010000315.1 GCA_019239585.1 Acidobacteriaceae bacterium | reverse complement strand
AATCTCGATTCAACGGGGATCGAGATGCTTCAGAGGTCTCCCGGTTCTCGTGCATGCTGTTTCTCGACGTGCGCAGGTTCTTCGACTACGCAAGGCCGACGGGTCACTCGCGTTGACGCGACCCGCCGCATGGCCTTCCCCTTTAGGCCTTGTCGTTACCCACATTTTGTCGCGTGTCATAGTCTGGACACGTGATCCTCAGTTCTTTTTCTGATCCGGCGCGCTGGGCGCAACAGCAATGGGGCGATGCGGCTCTGGGCGATGCGCGTCGTACGCGCCGCGCCGTGCAACTGGGAACTGTGCTTGCTTCTCGACCCGAGGCGAGCCTGCCGCAGCAAACCGGCTCCTGGGGCGAGTTGAAAGCGGCGTATCGTTTGCTCAACGAGCCGGACGTGACGTATGCGGCGCTGAGTGAGCCGCATTGGCAAGCCACGCGTCAGCAAGCGGCACAAACCGACACCGTCCTGTTGGTGCAGGACACCAGTGAGCTGGATTTCACCGCCCATCGCCAAACCACCGGTTTGGGTTGGACCGGCGACAAGCGCGGACGCGGGTTTCTGCTGCATAGCTGCTTGGCGGTACGGCCCGACGCTGTGCCGGAGATCCTGGGCGTGGCGGCGCAGCGGGTCTGGACGCGGCACGAGGTCAAAAAAGGCACCGAGACCCGCGCCGTGCGGTTCAAACGTCGGAAGGAAACTGATGTGTGGGCGGAGCTAGTCGAAGAGATCGGCCCCGCTGCTCCCGACCAGTATTGGGTCAGCGTCAGTGATCGAGCCAGCGATATTTTTTCGTTTGTGCGGCGCGCCCGTGCGCAAGGCTGGCATTGCTTGTGGCGTGTGGGCCAAAATCGAGCGGTCTTGGCGGGGCGTACCAACAAAACGAAGTTGTTGCTGAATTGGGCGCGGCGACTTCCGGCCCAAACGGAAACGAGCCTTACGTTGCGGGGACGAGCCGACCAACCACCGCGCACGATTCGCTTACAGGTAGCTTGGAGTGCGGTGACCTTGTGTCCCCCGTGCAACGGACCGGAACGCGCCCAGGAGCCGGTGTCCGGCTGGTGTGTGCGGTGTTGGGAGGCGGGCAAAAGAAAGAATGCCCTGGACTGGATTTTGTTTACCACGGTGCCGGTGACCGACGCGGCCACGGCTTTGGAGCGCATCGAGTGGTATCGCTTGCGCTGGATCGTGGAAGAATATCACAAGGCTTTGAAAACAGGCTGTGCGATGGAGCAGAGACAGCTGCGCAGGGGGCCAGGACTGCTGGCCTTATTAGGTCTTCTGGCGATTGTGGCCGTGCGGCTGCTGCAATTGCGCACCATCGCTCGCACGGCTCCCGATACACCCGCAAGCCAAGTGATAGAGCCGGAGTTCGTGGAAACAGCAGCTCGGTTGCAAGGCGGCTCCGCCGACACGATGACGGCCGACCAGTTCTGGCGCACGGTGGCAGGCTTGGGTGGATTTCTAGGCCGCAAAGGAGACGGCGATCCCGGTTGGCAGACGCTCTGGCGTGGCTGGCAACGTTTGCAGGACCTGTGTTGGGGTCTACACCAAATGCCAATTCCGGGTAAAGAATGTGGGTAACGACAAGGTTTGAAAACCAGGGATTAGGCGGGTTCTCGCTTGGCTTTAACCATAGATTCCTGCATCATGCCGCTTCGCAAGTAAGGCAGCTACCCGTACTGCGCGTCAGCGCTTCGTTCAAGCGGGGTTCTGGAAATTTACCATGTCATGTTACAGGAATCCTGAGACCTACAAAGCGCCGACTTCCTTTTTTGCCTGCTCCACGTTGCTTTCGATTTCCTGCTGGTACTCCCGCAGAAGCTCCGGCGAGGAGGCTTCGAAGCGCATGACCAAAACAGGTTGAGTATTCGATGCGCGTACTAGACCCCAACCATCTTTGAACGGCACACGCACGCCGTCTACATCGACAATCTGGTGCTTACGTTTAATGATTTCCGATACTTTCGCCATCACCTTGAACTTCACGTCATCCGGGCAGTCGACGCGCAGCTCCGGCGTGGAAATCAACTTTGGAATTCCTTTCAGTTGATATGACAAGGGTTTGCCCGACTTCGCCAAGATCTCCAGCAAGCGGCAGGCGGAGTAAATCGCGTCGTCATAGCCGTAATAGCCATCCGCGAAAAACATGTGGCCGGACATCTCACCCGCCAGTTCCGCATGCTCCTGCTTCATCTTGTCTTTGATGAGCGAGTGGCCCGTCTTGTACATGATGGGGTTGCCGCCCAGTTCGCGAAGCTTGTCATACATCACCTGCGAGCACTTCACTTCCCCGATAAACGTCGATCCCGGTTTACGCGAAAGAATCTCCCGGCCAAAAATCAGCATGAGCATGTCACCGTACACCACATCACCGTTTTCGTCCACGGCTCCAATGCGGTCCGAGTCACCGTCGAAAGCGATGCCGAGGTCAGCCTTCTCCTCGCGAACGGCTTTCTTTAAAGCTTTCAAATTGGAAAGCACGGTTGGGTCCGGGTGATGGTTGGGAAAGTTTCCGTCCATCTGGAAGAAAAGTTCTTCCGCATCGACATTCAACTTCTTCAACAAGCGATGAACAACCGGCCCGGCCGTTCCATTGCCTGCATCAAAAACCACTTTGACCTTCCGGTCAAACTTAAACTGTTTCTCAATCTCATCGACATAGGGAGTAACAGCGTCCGTGTCACGGACGCTTCCCTCCCCTGTTTCGAAATCATTAGCCTGGATGAGCTTGTAAACGTCCTGGATCGCCTCGCCGTGAAGCGTTCCTGCTCCGCAAACTGTTTTGAAGCCGTTGTACTCAGGCGGGTTGTGGCTCCCAGTAATCATGACAGCACCATTGGCGTTGAAATGCACAGCGGCATAATAGAGAACCGGCGTTGGTACAACGCCGAGGTCCAGCACCGTACACCCGGATGCTAGAAGCCCTTTCAATAACGCATTATGAAGGCGATTGCCGCTTAACCGGCAATCACGGCCCAGACAGATCACGCGGCCGCTGTGGCGAATCAGGTACGTAGCAAGACCACGGCCCAGCGCTTGGACGTCCTCGTTCAGCAACTCTTCATCAGCGATTCCGCGAATATCGTACTCACGAAAGATACTCCCCTTCAGCATAAGTTACAGAATAACGACAAACGCCCGAGCAGGAAAGCTTATTTCGTCTGGTATAAGTCATCACTTAGACAAGTACTTCCCGGCGTACAACCAAGCTCTCCAGGTAATCAAGATCAAGTTCATAGCCGAGACCCGGCGCATTTGAAATTTGGATCGTACCCTGCGGCGACACTTCCACCGGCGGCTTGATAATATCCCGCTCCCAGTAACGTTTGCTGGCCGAAACATCGCCGGGAAGAACGAAGTTGGGCAGGGTGGAAAGCGCAATATTGCCGGCGCGGCCAATACCCGATTCCAGCATGCCCCCGCACCAGACAGGAATATCGTTTGCCTGGCAAATGTCGTGAACACGTTTAGCCTCGGCAAATCCGCCCACTCGCCCCAGCTTAATGTTGATGATGCGCGCAGCCTTGAGCCGGATGGCCTGCTCGGCGTGATGAGCGGAGCGGATGCACTCGTCCAGACAGATGGGCGTGTTGAGAGCGCTCTGGAGAGCAGCATGATCGATAATGTCATCATGCGCCAGCGGCTGCTCGATCATCATCAGGTAGAACTCATCCAATTGCTTTAAATGATCCGTATCGGCCAGAGTGTAGGCCGAATTGGCGTCTGCCATCAGCTTAATCTCAGGAAAGCGTTCGCGCACCTGGCGAACGACGTCCACGTCCCAGCCCGGTTTGATTTTCATCTTGATCCGCTGATATCCCGCCTGAAGCTCGACCTCAATCTTTTCGAGCAATTTGTCAATACTATCCTGAATCCCAATGGACACGCCGCAAGGGATCTCCTCCCTCGCGCCCCCACCGATGGTTTTCCAAAGGGGTTCGTTGTTGAGGCGAGCCTGTAGATCCCAGATCGCAGTCTCTACGCCGCCGCGAGCCATTTGATGGCCCCGAATGTAAGCCGTACGCGGGCCGACATCGGCAGGAGAAAGAAAAGGGTATTGAAGAATCCGGGGCGCAACGTAGTCAATCAGTAGCGGCCAGATCGAGCCCGTCCACTCTTCATTGTAAAAAGGATTTTCGCCAGCGGTTACTTCACCCCAGCCTGAAACATCATCCGCAATGGCTTCGGCAAGAATGATGTCGCGCTGGTGCGTGCGCCCGAAGCTGGTCTCGAAAAAATGGACGAGCGGCATGCGAATGTGCCGCAGCACGAGTCGATCTACTTTGATGGCCATAAGCTCAGCAGGTAAACTCCTTCGGTGTTATTCCTTTCAAAACCGGTCACAGCCAATCCCCTTTCGAAGTGATTCTGAAACTGCTCCCCGATATCGGCCTGAACCTTGCGGGCAAGGCCCGGATCTTTTAACCGCGTCTCGGCAATGTCGGCCGGCACAGAAATCCGCGCCTCCGCCGGGTCCCCGCCGAATGATCGCTCGCCTTCACCGCCAACAGCGACGGCTCGAGGCGATTGCAGCCACCATTCGGCAATCAACCGGTCTGTCGGCAAGCCTCCATGAAGATGGCTGCTGGTCGTGCCGTACTGATTATGCACATAGCGCCGGACGATCGCGCCCAGCCGCTCAATATTGAAGAAAGCGTTCTTGAGTTCCAACGGATCAAATGTCCATTCAATCAGATCAATACCCTGCTCCAGAGCGTATTCGCGCTGCTTCAGCTTGAGTCTGCGCCCGAGACCGGTATTCCGGTAAGGCGGAAGCACTCCGAGCATATGGCTGTGCAGGTAGGGCTTTCCATTCGGTTTGAGCCCAGGAATGCAGAGGCAAAAGCCCACCATTTTCGAATCGTCAAACGCTCCCAGAAGCTGCCCTCCAATTTTACTGGCGACCACAAACAGGCGGCGGGGCAACAACTCTACATCCTGGAATCCCCAGATTTCGCGCTGCAAGCGAACCACGGCGGAAAACTCCTCCAAGGTCGTAAGCTGATGAATCTCATAAGTTGATGCCGGCCCCATTGGATATCCGAGAATAACTGCACCATTGTAATGAATGACTACGCCGACTGCCCGCAAAATTCATAAAGTTATAGAAGCGTTACACTGGTCACTGCTGATCTGCAAAGGAGATTTTACGTGACATTTAAAAGCCGGACAACGCTACCAGGAAGCGAAAACGTTCACCGTCCGGGTTTGCAGCCTTCGGGAACAGTTAAACTGGACGAGACCGTACGTGTTAGTGTGATCCTTCGGCGGAAAGAAGACATCCATCCTGCCGTTCCCACGGGAGATGCCGGGCACTCCCCGCTATCGCATGAGGAGCACGAAAACAGGCATGGCGCTGATCCGTCCGATATCGCCGTCGTGGAACAGTTCGCGCATGAAGCGGGGCTCACTGTGGTGGAAGCAAGCGCTCTCAAGCGACGCGTCATGTTAACGGGAACTGCCGAACAGATGCAGGCGGCATTCGGCGCGGAACTGGTTTGCTATAAAGCGGAGGCAACGGGCCGCACTTACCGGGGCCGGGCGGGAACGCTCAGCATTCCAACTGTTTTAAAGAACATCGTTCTATCTGTTCTCGGTCTGGATACGCGGCCCGTTGCGGAACCGCACTTCCGGCAAAGGCCTGCCGCAGTAGCAACTGGAAGCTTCACTCCGTCGCAAGTGGCAGCTCTGTATAGCTTTCCAACCGGAGTCACTGGCAAAGGCCAGACGATCGCGATTATTGAGCTGGGGGGCGGCTATCAATCAGGGGATTTGAACGCCTATTTTCAAGGGCTGGGTCTGACGACGCCAAGCATTACAGCGATCTCTGTGGACGGCGGAAAGAATACGCCAGGATCCGCCGCAGACGGCGAAGTTTTGCTGGATATTGAGATTGCAGGGGCTATCGCCAACGGAGCCAGTATTGCTGTTTACTTTGCGCCGAATACGGATCAGGGCTTTGTCGATGCGATTACCGATGCCGTGCATGACACCAAGCGAAACCCGTCCGTTATCTCGATCAGTTGGGGCGGCCCAGAAGACAACTGGAGCGTGCAGGCCCGCAACGCCATGAACTCGGCGCTGCAGGATGCGGCAACGCTGGGCGTTACGGTTACTGTGGCGGCCGGTGATGACGGATCGACCGACGGCGTGGGTGACGGCAAGCTGCACGTCGACTTTCCCGCCTCCAGTCCATTTGCGCTGGCTTGCGGCGGCACGACTTTGAAAGGTTCCGGAAGTACGATTACTTCGGAAACGGTCTGGAATGAGATTGCGAACCAGCAAGGCGCAACCGGCGGCGGCGTCAGCAACTTTTTTCCTTTGCCCAGTTATCAGTCTTCAGCGGGTGTTCCCAAACAGGGGCAAACCAACTTTGCCGGGCGCGGCGTGCCGGATGTCGCGGGCAATGCTGATCCCTTGACCGGTTACCAGGTTCGCGTTGACGGCCAGGACACAGTGGTGGGAGGGACCAGCGCCGTCGCGCCCCTCTGGGCTGCCTTAGTCGCTTTGATGAATCAGCAACTGGGAAAGTCAGTCGGTTTCCTGAATCCGAAACTATATTCCAGCAGCGCATCGACATTTCAAGACATCACGGAGGGAACAAATGACGATAGCAATCTGGGCCATTATCAAGCGCAGACAGGTTGGGACCCTTGCACGGGCCTGGGAAGCCCGAACGGAACGGCCCTTCTGAGTTCGTTATCCCCTTCGACAACAGGCGCCGCAACTCAACGAGCGCCCTTGCCGGGCAGCGATCCTCAGCATAGTTCGTCGGCGCAATGGACCGATGTTGCCGATCCTGGGCAGAAACAGTTGACCGCCACCATTATTCTGCGCCGAAGCGGTGAAGATCCGGGCGACGCGTTGTTAGCCGGAGCGGAACCAGCTTTGACGCATGGGGAGGCAGCGACAGCAACAGCAGCCTCGCCGGAAGACATCCAGAAAGTTGTTTCATTTGCCGAGCAACACGGTTTAACGGTAACGGAAGCAAACCCGACCGCACGCACCGTGAAGGTAAAAGGGACACCAGATCAGATGAACAGCGCGTTTGGCGTGAAGCTCGGCATTGTCAGCGAAGCAGGCCAGGGAGACAAATTTTTGAGTCACAAAGAGGCTATCTCGATACCGCATTCGCTGTCGAATCTGGTAACAGCCGTTCTAGGTTTAGATCAGCGTCCGATCGCAAAACACCACGTCTAAAAACGCATCTTTATCTCGGACAGGTAACGGCCGCGCTACCCCGGATCAAAGTGCTCGCAAAGGAATTTTGATGCCCATGGCGCATTCGAGCTTAACTCTGATCGGCTTGTTTAGCAAAGATTTAACAAAGAATACAAACGACTGCCAAATTCGCGCCGGGAATCCGCGATTATACATAGGAGCAATCACCCATGCTTTCTTGCGGCCGCTTCGGTCGGATTCTATGTGCTGTTACCGGGATTATATTCGTCCAGTGCGCAGCAAATGGCCAGTCTCTTCCTAATCTTTTCCCGTTCCCCAATGCGACTGGTCTTCTCGAAACGTATAACACGGCAGGCGATTCGGTCAGCCTAAGCGGGCCATTCTTCCAATCCCTAGGCACAAACGGGCGCAGCTGTGTCTCCTGTCACCGACCAGCGCAAGGCTGGAGCATTTCCAGCGACGAAGTAAAGCTTCGATTTGAACTCACGTACGGGAAAGATCCCCTTTTCAGGACGGTTGACGGTTCCAACTGCGGCGAGACAGTTGATACTTCCACATTGGCGGGCCGTCGAAAAGCGTATAGCCTGCTTTTGGATCGGGCGCTCATTCGTATCCAGCGACAAGTACCCGATAATGCAGAGTTCAATGTTGTTTCTGTAGTGAATTCTTACGGCTGCTCGGATTCATCAACGCTATCCTTATACCGACGGCCTCTGCCAACGACCAATCTGCGATTCCTGAGTACGCTGATGTGGGATGGCCGCGAGTCTTCCCCTCAAGCAGGCACGCAGAAAATCACTTTTGCCACTAATCCAGGGGACTTGCTGGCGGATCTCGCTCACCAAGCCATTGATGCAACCGACATTCACGCGCAGGGGTCTGCACCTTTAACAGAAGAACAGCAAAAGGACATTGTAGATTTTGAGATGGGGTTGGTAACCGCTCAAGCTTTTGACTACCAGGCAGGTCCCTAGGATGCCAAAGGCGCTTTCGGGGGACCTGTCGCGATTGCGCAGCGCTC
>JAFAZU010000101.1 GCA_019239585.1 Acidobacteriaceae bacterium | reverse complement strand
GCCGGAGGAAAAACACTCGCCCAGCCAAATGGCGGTCAGTTCCGGCAATGACAAAGTTGAGAAGCCGCCAAAAGCCCGACTCTCAAAAAAGTAGTATCGCGCGTCGTCACAAACGGGAATCAGGCCCAGCTGAGTCAGCCTGGAATCGGGATCAATCACGATCGTGCCCGGCTCATCAACAATGCTGTGGAGCTCAATGACAGCCAAAAGCCGGTCCCGGAGAAGGCCACTTCGGCTGTAACTTACAGGGATCGATACAATCCGCGCATCATCAGCAAATAATTCGGTGTTTTTTGCCGGCCCTACCAGGCAGATTTCGGATTGGGGAAAGCGCTTCTTCATCGCTGCCAAGACAACGCTTGTCACTGCCGCATCTGCGCCCAGCGTCACGCGGGAAAGCACAAAGACACGCGAGATATCTCCGCCCGGAAACCGGCGGACATGACTGATTCTTCGATAGCGCACCACCAAGTCATCAGCATCGTAATCCGGAATCGCACGAGCAATCACGCGCGTAAACAGGCGAACATAAATCTCGCACAGCGAAGGCTCAAACAGATCCGCTAGACGCTCGATCACAATCGAGAAGAAGGCCCGCGTTGCCGCTCTGGCAACGAACTCATCGGTTTCATCCAACGCCCGCTCTATTAACGCGTCCAGCGCCCGATTAGACCAGGTTCCATCCCGCAGGCAATCATCAATAATTTGCTGCGCCAGCTCAACTGCCGATATACTTGCCAATCAAAAGTCCTAATCTATCCTTAGCCGCCTGTGGAATGACCGCGCGATCGGTAATGATGGCATGCCTCAAAGCGGAATCGCACTTGCAGGTCCGCTCTCCCCAAAGCCGCCCAACGACGTGCCGGACCAATTCGCAAGCGTTTGCCGCATTCTTCTTCAAAACGTCGATGATTTGGTCTACCGTGACCGCGTCATGCTCCTCGTGCCAGCAATCATAATCCGTTACCATTGCCATCGTGACGTAGCACAGTTCCGCCTCGCGGGCCAGCTTTGCCTCTTGCAAGTTCGTCATGCCGATCACATCCATGCCCCAACTACGGTACAGATTCGATTCCGCGCGCGTCGAAAAAGCTGGTCCTTCCATGCAAAGGTACGTGCCGCCCCGTTTGCTGGAGATGCCAATCTCCTGAGCCGACCGGTGGACCACCTCCGCTAAGCGGGAGCATACTGGATCAGCAAAGCTGACATGCGCGACCACGCCATCGCCGAAGAAGGTCGAAATCCGTCCTCGCGTGCGGTCAAAAAACTGATCAGGGATCACGAAATCGAGCGGTTTGTGTTCCTCCTTCAATGATCCGACCGCGCTTAGAGACAGAATCTGTTCCACGCCCAAGCTTTTCATGCCATAGATGTTGGCGCGAAAGTTCAGCTCTGAGGGCGAAAGCCGATGACCCCGTCCATGCCTTGCCAAGAAAGCAACTTCAACATCCTCCAGTTTGCCCACGATATACGCATCCGAAGGATCTCCGAAGGGAGTCGTGAGCCTCACCTCCTCATGCGCTTCAAAACCAGGCATGGCGTATAAGCCGCTGCCGCCAATAACTCCTATCCTTGCTCTCCGTTCCAAATTCCTTCCTTTTTCCATTCACTTCTGAATCAGTTCCAGTAAAACTCCGCCTGTTGAGCGGGGATGAACAAACACGTACGTGTGCCCCCCTGCGCCGATGCGAGGTTCGTTCAATAACTTGCAGCCCTGCGCTTTCAATCGGTCGAGAGCAGCCGTCAGACTATCCACACGCAGGGCAATATGGTGCAAACCCGGCCCACGCTTCTCAATAAACTGAGCAATCACGGACTCCCGATCCGTTCCCTCCAGCAGTTCGATCCTGGAAGTGGAAAACGTGTTGCCAACCGGCAGCATGGCCATACGGACCCGCTCCCCTTCTATTGTCTCCTCGCCTGTTGAGGTTAATCCAAGCGTTTCCCGATAGAAGCGCAAGCCCTCCTCCAAGCTGCGTACCGCGATCCCTAAATGATCAATTTCAAAGTTCATATTTGCTCTATACCCCTAACTAAAATTTAGGCATAGGATAAATCCTTAAGAATCAATTACATAGTAAAATATGCTAACCCGCAGATTTAACCGAGACACTCCATTATCGGCCTAGTGTACTCTCCATTGAGAAGCTATTGATTCCAATGATCTTACAATTTATCGAATCTATGGGAACATTGGACCCCGGATTGCACTGCCTTTTGACAGTAAATTAACTTATGGCCGCTACCAGCCCAGCAATCTCCTATCTTAAGCAGAGTCCTATTACTTACGTTCCATCCGATGCGCCTTCTGCTGCTCTGCGCTCCACCGATGAGCTTTGCGATGAACTTCTGGGGCACATGCTTGACTGCGATCTTTGCCTGAACAGAAGCGAACACGCTTGCACTGTTTATGGGCAATACCAGAATCAAATTGCTCTGGCAGGCCGTCCCCAGCGCGGCGTGATCTTCGCTTTCTAGTTCTTAACCAGAACAGCCTGCTGGCGATCGGCTCCGCTGAATTGGTCGAAGAACTTTTTTACATCCCAGTATTGATCCGGTGATAAAGTTACAGCCTCTGTTTTCAGGCTCTCTTCTACGGCCAATTCTCCGTCTTTCTGCTCAAATGTGAGCGAGAATCTTCCCCAAGCCGTTTCCTGCTTGAAAGGCTGCGGCATTTCGTCAACGGTAAATCCAGGCGGCAGTTTAATCCGAACATGTTTCCGGAGCGTTTCCGCGCGTAAGACGATCGGCTCTGTTCGCGCCTCATTGACCGGGAACGTAGGATGAGCAGGTTCGAGCACCGAAGGAGTGAATACCAGTAAACGCCCTTGCATAAGCTGGCCATATTGGGGAGAAGCCAATTGAACGTTTAACTGAAAACGGTTCTGGCTGAACTGGTCCTCTGAATTCAATTGGGAGATAAGGGCATTTTTTACGCGTCCTGCGAAGAACTCCCGGGCAGACTGCTCGTACTGATCCGGGCTCTGATACAGTTTCTGAGCGCGCCTGCTCTCGGCAAAGTGACCGCTTTCGATAAAGCTGCACAAAGCTTTTAGCTCACCATTACCCGCCAGTTCAGCAGTTATAGTAAGGTCCGTGCCGTTGTCTTCGGATTTTGTGACCGGCATTTTCAAAATGTTGCCCTTATCTCCAGCCATGAGGGCCGCAAAACTGCCCTGCTCGTACCATGGTAAGTCCCCTAGCGGCGTCGTTTCGCTGGTTGGATCGAAGAGGAGAAGACGGCCTAAAGACGGCGCCTGTACTACAGTCGGAGCCGTTGTTCCGTCCGACACCCGGACAGCGATAATCATGTGATTGAACTGGCTCGGTGACGGCCACTCCTGCCGCACGAACGTCCGGTCGC
Organism: Acidobacteriaceae bacterium; assembly: GCA_019239585.1. Classification (GTDB taxonomy): domain Bacteria; phylum Acidobacteriota; class Terriglobia; order Bryobacterales; family Bryobacteraceae; genus Bog-105. The sequence goes on along the minus strand of JAFAZU010000101.1, from coordinate 6,505 downwards.
CCGAGTAAATCGCAATCAGGTAGGATTCTATATTTGCCGCTCTCAGCAGCGAGCGCATCAGGTTGGCTTTATCTTTACAGTCGCCATATTGCTTACGGAGAACCAGGCTCGCCGCATGCGGCTTATAACCGCCGCCATGAGCCTCGTCCATTTCGATGGCGACATATTTGATTTTCTGCACGTATTCGCTAATGGCTCGGATTTTGTCGTACTCACCTTTGGCATTGGAGGTCAATTCTCGTGATTTCGCCGCCAGCTCCGGCGTCACTTCATCCTGCCCTGCACTTAAACTGGCGTACCAGCGTGAAACATCGGCCCAGGACCGGAAGCAGGTACTTGTGAGACCCGGCGCACCTGCAGGGGGCAGCAGATCGACTGCCAATAACGGAACGGAGCCTTGCAGCGAGGGGCTATGGGCCTCTCGTTCACGAAATGGCAAGTTGGCAAGTTTCCACGTGTAAGTCGTTCCATCGACTGCCGGCTCTATCGGCGCATGATTAAAGACGGTGCCCTTAACGCTCCAGCCCGGTGGAACGGTGACGGCATATCGTGATTCGACAACCGGAAGGTTGTTCTGAAACTCATACTCATCCTGCGCAAACAGAGTTTTTTCCTCTACTTCGGCTTCGTAGGCGAATACCGCGCCCACTTCCGGGTTGTCCGCTTTGATCTGCTCGACACGGATATCGCTATATAACTCCATCTGTTCGAACACACCCAGATCAGCAATGCTGTTCTTCTCGTATGTCTTGACGAAGCCGTTAGGCGCGACCAGCCACGCACGCAAAGCTTTTACCCGGCGACCGCCTCTGAAGTAGTGGACAGTTGCCTCGGCATTCCGCTTGCCTTCATGCGTGAGGACCTTTACGGCCCTTCGCTCCTTCGTGGTCATTAACCCTGAACTGTCCACGCTGACCTGCTGTTCTTCGAGCAAAATGGCCGCAGGCACCTTTCCGCTATAGGCGGGCAAGGCTCTCGAACTCACTTCCTGCACCCATGAAGGTATGTCTTTGGACGCCTTCGCAAAACCACCGGAAACAAACAGAAGAAAAACACCAAGGTATAAGCAGAGCCGCATAGACCCGTCGTCCCCTATTGCGCCGTGCCGGAAGCCGCCGTTGGCGCTTCCGCCTTCAACGTCAGCATGTGGCTATCTCTTTCATGAATGCCGTCAAAAATCTGTTTAAAAGCGGGGTATGCCTTCTTGTCGTACATCAGCAGCTTGTCCTTCCCAAATACGAGCAGCCGGTGGTATTCAATGGTGTTGGGCTTCGGCAGGAGTATCTTAACCGAATAGCTGCCGACAGGATCGAATGACAGCGGACTCGGCGCGTCCGGATGGTCAAGCCCATAGCCTTCGGGCAGCTCAATAGTGATCGTATCCATCTCCGACCACGGATATTCAAAGCAGATCGGGTGTTGGCGAGTGCCGGCCGTGAACGGAGATCCGATGCCAGCCTGGAAATAAGCGGGGCGCACGAAAAGTCGCTTACCGGTTCGTTGTGCGTACCCTTCAACTCGGATGTGATACACCACGCCTACCGGTTTTGCTACATCATCCACTGCGTTGAATTTCACATTCGTCAGTTCAAATTGAGCAAAGCGGTTTTTCAGCTCGCGCCGCAGATCCTCTTCGCGCTCTGTATTGTTTGCGGTTCTGTAACGTTCCCGCCACTCCGTTGCCTTGTTGCCCATGTAGATTTCACGAATGTCACCTTCCAGGGCACCCTCAATGGAAAGCTTCAAAATGCCAAATCTCGCAATCTTAGATTCATCCGAACTCAGCAATGGAGTAGGTACGAACTCCGGCTCCTTCGGGTCAGTAATCAGCGCGGGAACCCCTTCCTCACGCCAGGGAAGCACTCCCGCCGGAACATTAGGATTGGTAACATCAAAAAACTTCCATTGATTGTCTATCCTCACGGCGATGTCAAAGGTGTTGAGAAAAAAGGCAGAACGCATAACCGGATCAAATAGGAACGTTCCGCGATCCGCCAGTTTGGCAAACCGCGTCTCAAAACCAGCAGCAGTCGCTAGGGCGGCAAAAGCGAAGTTAATGTCCTCGGCAGTGCCGGTCCCCCGCTTCAGCGTATCGACTGTAGTCCGATTCCCCTTGTTCGCCTCACGCTCTTCGGTTGTAATCGTAGGGCCGTTAATATCCTTCAGATTCTTGCGGCAGTATTCCAACAGGCGCGCCAGCTTCTCGTCGTCCGTTTTCGCGCCTGCCGTAGCAGTTGCGGCAATGTTCTTTACATCGCCGTTAACTTTTACTTGCTGGCTGTATCTGTTATATGCTTCGCGCCCCAGTGCTTTCCAGTACCCGCCCGTATCGAACTTTGAGTTTTCCTCATAATAGATGAGCACCCATTGTTTGGCGCTGTACTCGGGCGGCATGAGCGGCTCTTCGTGAAAGGCGGGAACATTGTGGACTGTCAGCGTGGTGAATCCTTCGTGATCAACAGGTCCACGCTCCACCTGGCACCCAAATTGCATATAGCGCATTGTTGGCCAAGAAACGATTTGAGAAGTGACTGGTTTGATGTGGAAAATCACCTCATCGGTGGGAAACTCACTTTGGACCCCCAGAGGCACATAACGTGAGATAAATTCACCTACATTATTGGTCCAGCGGTACTCAATGATAACTCCCGGTTCGACGGCTGGCATAGCAAATGAGACCACCTTGACTTTGCGTCCACTCTTTTTCACGACGACATCTTTGAAAATTGCGTCCTTGCCAAGCTCAACTATGCTCCCGTCCGGTTTGATCGTCCGCCCGGCAACTTCAGAAATAATGCTCTTGCCCCAATAGGGAATCTGGACTGTGCCGTACTTATTTTTACCCCGGTCCGTAAAGATCTTTAACCGAACGTACTCTGAAATAACATTGTGTGGATAGCCGAAGGTAGCAGATTCATTCAGGACGCGAACTTCCCGGAACAATCCTTCTACGTCCGCCTCCGGATCGCTTGAGGATTTCTTGAGCGACAGTTCCTGAGGGGTAACGGGCCGCCAAGTGGCCGCTTGTAGGGCCGAACCAAGAAAAATGCTAAAGAAACAAGCAAGAAGGACGAAACGGCGTGGCATATACAGGGTTCCTAACTCAAACCAGGCGCATATCTTCTATCGGCGGATTGCTCCAAAATCATAGCGAATCCAATGCCTTTCTCACAATTCAGCGAAATCCGGCTCGGCCTGTTGCCGGAACACCTTTGTACTGCTTAGCACGTAATATGCCGTTTGGTTGAAAATCTTTAGAACAGACTTGTTCGGAGAGCCTCGACTGCCTGATAAGGATTTTCTAGTCTTTCGGCCACTTGCTGTCCGTGTTTGTGCAGTAAACTATGGGATAATTCGGAGTCCAAGCGCTCCCGCAATAATTCACGCAGGCGGACTACCCATATCTCGGCTTGTGCGCTCTTACGGCCGTGTTTCCCGAAAACGTCGGTAATCACCGACCAAAGTTCTCCGACACCAGTACCATTGCTTGCCGTGATGCGCCGTAATGGAGCGGCGTTTTCCCGTTCGGAAGCGCTGCCCAAGCTCTGCATGGCGCGGAGTTCCTGCTCTAACCGCTCCGCTCCGGGCAAATCCGCTTTGTTGATAGCAAACACATCGGCGATCTCCAAAATACCGGCCTTCAGGGCCTGCACATCGTCGCCCAAACCCGGCACTAACACGACAACCGTGACGTCCGCCAGTTGCGTAACCGCGATCTCGTCCTGCCCGACGCCTACCGTTTCAATGAGGATGACATCACGCCCGGACGCATCCAGCAATAGCGCCAACTCGAGTGTGCCTCGCGCAATGCCGCCCAACTGCCCGCGAGTCGCCACAGAACGGATAAACACGCCTTCATCACGATGGTGATCTACCATGCGTATCCGGTCACCTAGAATCGCGCCGCCTGAAAAAGGACTGCTTGGATCGACTGCAATGACACCGACGGTTTTACCCCCGAGACGCAGTACTTTGATTAACTGATCGACGAGTGTGCTCTTCCCTGCCCCTGGCGGCCCCGTGATGCCGACCGTTAAGGCCCGCCCAGTGTGAGGGAATAGGGATGCGGTCAGCATCTGACCTTCGGCAGTTTGCCGTTCGATCAGAGTAGCGGCACGGGCCAGCGCCCGCATATCTCCTCCGAGAATCGATTGCGCTAATTGTTCCGTTCTCGAAATGGCGGTCAACTTATTCTTTTAACAATTGCCGGGCAATGACCAGACGCTGAATCTCGCTGGTTCCTTCACCAATGGTGCAAAGCTTCACGTCACGGTAGAACTTCTCGACCGGGTAATCTTTGATAAATCCGTAACCGCCGTGGATTTGCAGCGCCTGATCCGCTACCGAGACCGCCATCTCGGAAGCAAACAGCTTTGCCATGGCTGACTCTTTTGTCACGCGCTGGCCTGCGTCTTTCCGAGCGCCCGCGCAGTAGGTTAGCCAGCGGGCGGCTTCAATGTTGGTTGCCATGTTCGCCAACTTGTCCTGGATGGCCTGGAACTCCGAAATAAAACGACCAAACTGTTTGCGCTGCTTTGAGTATTTCAAAGCCTGCTCGAAAGCGCCCTGCGCGAGTCCAATCGAAAGCGCCGCGATGGAGATCCGGCCGCCGTCCAAAATACGCAAACTATCAACAAACCCTTCACCCGGCTTTCCCAGCAACTGGGACTGTGGCAGACGACAATTGGAGAATAAGACCTCTCCTGTCGCGCTGGCCCGCATACCGAGCTTGTTCTCTTTCTTGCCGACCCGGTAACCCGCCGTGTTCTTCTCCACGATAAAAGCTGAAATACCGTGCTGTGATGCAGAACGGTCGGTTACCGCCATAGCTACGCAGACATCGGCATAGTGTGCGTTCGACGTAAATGTCTTGCCGCCGTTCAGAACCCACTCGCCATCATTCAGGACCGCCGTGGAGCGCGTTCCCGCCGCATCCGAACCCGCTTCCGGCTCCGTGAGCGACCAGCAGCCGATCCATTCACCGGTCGCCAGTTTCGGAATGTACTTCTTGCGCTGCTCCTCGTTGCCCGCCAGGTAAATGTGATTCGTGCAGAGTGAATTGTGAGCCGCAACAATCAGAGCTACGCTCGGGTCCACCCTAGCCAGTTCCTCAATGATAATCGAGTATTCAATGTAACCGAATCCTGCGCCGCCGAGTTCTTCCGGAAAGATGGCCCCCAGCAAACCCATTTCACCGGCTTTCTTGACAACATCCAGTGGAAATGTCTGGTTCTCATCCCACTCCAGGACGTGCGGCCCAATTTCTGCTTCCGCGAAGTCGCGGATCGCTTTACGAAGCTGATTCTGCTCCGGTGTAAATTCAAATTCCATAGTTAATCGTGAAGTGCGCCCCGGTTAGGGCTGCATTTATCAGTAGACCATTTCAGCAGTTGCGATTCTCATGAAAGGCCAGACAATCGTATAGTGGTGTCGAAGATGACTGTCTCTGAACCCTCATCCGCAGAAGACTTGGCAGCAGTCCTTCGGGAGTCGGCAGCCTCTTCTCATATGATCAATGTCTTTGGAAATAATTCCAAGCGGTTGATGGCAGGACCCATTATCCCTTCTGATATCAACATATCCACAGCAGCCCTTAGCAGTGTATTGGACTACGAGCGCAATGATTTAACGGTCAGCGTCGGAGCCGGTCTGCCCTTCACTGAACTTCAAGGCCTGCTGCGCCGTAATGGTCAGATGGTTGCGCTTGATCCCCCTTTTGCCGAGGAGGCAACAGTAGGAGGCGTCTTAGCGGCGAATTGCAGTGGCCCCATGCGACGCGGTTACGGCACAGCGCGCGATCTGGTGATTGGAATGACTTTTGCCACTCTCGATGGAAAGCTGATTAAAACCGGAGGCATGGTAGTCAAAAACGTCGCCGGGCTAGATATGGGCAAGTTGCTGATTGGTAGCTTCGGCACTCTGGCAGTCATCACTAGCGTTAATTTCCGCGTCCACTCGCTTCCCGAGGCAACCGAAACTTTTGTTTTTCATGCTCCTAGGCTGGAAGAGATTCTCGGAAGACGCAAGGAGATTCTGCAAAGCTACTTAAAACCGATGGCGGTCGATGTGTTATCCGAATTCGTAGGGGTGGGAGTGGAAGCGGGAGGGTGGGCGCTGGCAGTCAGAGCAGGCGGCACACGCGCAGTGCTGAACCGCTATGCGCGTGAGCTTCGACAAGCGGCTGTCCTGAAAGACATGGAAGAGACTGCTTTTTGGAAGCAAATGAGTGAATTTACTCCCAATTTTCTGAACCGTAACCCGAGCGGCGTGGTATTACGGATTGGAACAATTTTAGAGGACATCGGTGTACTGCTCAAAAAGCTATCCAGCCCTTGTATCTCCCGCAGCGCCTCGGGAGTTACTTACGTCTATTTCAATTCATGGGAGATGGCTACGCCCATCTGGAACTTAGCAAAAGAGCGCAACTGGAGCGCCGTGGTTGAGTTTGCGCCTGATGAGTTCCGATCTGCCCACGAGTTGTGGCTGCCGCCACGGTCGCTCCCTG
>JAFAZU010000058.1 GCA_019239585.1 Acidobacteriaceae bacterium | reverse complement strand
ATTCCTTGCATTGACTTGATGGATGGGAAAGTGGTGCAGCTTGTCCAGGGCCGTGAAAAGGCGCTGGAAGGCAAATCGCCTGATGAGATGCTCGAGTTGTTTGCGCGATTTCCGCAGATTCAGGTGATTGATCTGGATGCCGCGATGGGCAAAGGTTCCAATAGCCGTATTCTGGAGCATTTAGCGCGGCGCGCTACGATTCGCGCGGGAGGCGGGGTACGTACCGTCGGGCGTGCGCGTGAGTTGGTAGAGCAGGGGGCTCACCGTGTCATTATCGGCACGGCTGCTTTCACCAGTGCCGGGCCGAATTTCCAGTTCCTGAGCGATCTCCGAACAGCGGTCGGCGCTTCGCAGCTTACGATTGCGCTTGATAGTAAAAACGGCCATATTGTGGTGAAAGGCTGGCAGGAAGCGACGCAATGGACGGCGGTCGACCTGATTTCTCAATTGGAGCCGTACTGTTCGAGCTTTCTTTGCACCTATGTCGATAAAGAGGGCATGATGCAAGGCACGGATCTGCACTGGTTTGAAACTCTCCGCCAGCGTACTCAGCACGAGCTAGTGGCGGCAGGCGGCATTACTACACTCAATGATGTGCAGGCTCTATCATCCCTGAATGTTCACTGTGCGATCGGCATGTCGATTTATACCGGGCGGCTTTGTCTCGAAGAGCTTGCGGACCTGAACGAACAACTGATGACTGCGCGAAACTGCTACTAGGATGTCCATCTTTGCATCTGATATTTATTAGCCGGAAAGAGGTGCTTCAGAAATGAGAAAATATCCCCTGCGTTGGCTGGGACTGGCGGGACTTTTGGGCCTGTGCTCTTTTTACGCGCTCCGAGCCACGCCACATTTTGACTATTCTGATGTAACAGGCGTGATTACAGGCCCTTCCGCCTTTACTGATTACAGCAAGGAGAGGCCCGGAGTCTTCCGTAAAATTACGGTGGCGGACCTTCCCGCGCCTTATGAGACAAAAAGCGCCTCAAACTCTCCGGAGTTGATTCCTAAACCGGATACTGCTTGGCCGCAAACTTTGCCCGGTTTTAAGGTGGAGCGTTATGCGGAAGGCTTCACCGAGCCGCGCGAAATTCGTACCGCGCCCAATGGCGACATGTTTGTCTCCGACAATAAACTTGGTCAGGTTCTGGTTTTTCGCGGAATCACCAGTGATGGCAAGCCACAAACCAGGGGAATCTTCGCTACCGGTCTGCATAATAATTTTGGGATCGCGTTTTATCCTCCCGGCAACAATCCTCAATATATTTACATCGGCAACACAGATTCTGTAGTGCGCTTTCCTTATCACAACGGAGACCTCCAGGCGACGGGACCTGCCGAAACTATCGTTGCGCAAATACCTCCCGGTGGCGGACACTGGACGCGTGATCTTGCGTTCTCGCCTGATGGAAGCAAGCTTTTTGTTTCAGTCGGGTCTGCTTCGAACGTGAACGACCCTGATACACACCCTCAAGAATTCCATCGCGCCAACATTTTGCAATATACGCCTGACGGCAAGTTTCAAAAGGTTTACGCGGCAGGAATTCGCAATCCGGTTGGGATTGCCGTGAACCCAACCACGGGCCAACTCTGGTGTTCCGTAAATGAGCGAGATGAGCTGGGCGACAACCTTGTTCCTGACTACATTACCTCTGTGAAAGAAGATGGTTTTTACGGATGGCCCTGGTTTTATATGGGTGACCACCAAGATCCACGTCTGAAAGGCAAGCATCCGGAACTTAAGGATAAGGTGATTGTGCCGGACGTGCTGCTGCAGCCTCATAACGCCTCTCTGGAGATCACCTTCTACGAAGGAAAGCAATTTCCGAAGCAATATCAAGGTGATGCGTTTGCGGCAGAACATGGTTCTTGGAATAAGGCCAAGCGTGCGGGCTATGAAGTGATCCGGGTACCGCTCCAGAACGGTAAAGCAAACGGTGTGTACGAAGACTTCCTAACCGGCTTTGTTACGCCGGAAGGCGGCGTTTGGGGTCGTCCTGTGGGCGTGGCGGTTGCGCCCGATGGATCGCTCATGGTCACGGATGATGGCTCGAAGTCCATTTGGCGTGTGAGTTACACCGGCGGATAAAGATTGCTCTGTGCTGCTCGTTAAAGGAGACGACCCTGCTGAATCTGTCGCGCTGTTTGGTGGTGTGCATTGCGGGCTTGCTGCTGTGGCCCTTAACGGCGCGGCAAACGAAGGCAAAGGGCGCCAGCACTGCGGAAAGGTTGGCTTCCTTTGATGTCCCGCGAGAAATTAAAATCATTTCTCCTGTACTGGATTTGCGCTCCCTTCGCGTGATGAGCTGGAACATTGATCGCGGATACCAGCTCGATCAGATAGCAGACGAAATCGCTAAAGAACCCGCTGACTTGTGTCTTCTGCAAGAGGTGGATTGGGGAACAGCGCGTGTCGGCAGTACGGATGTTGGCGCTGAACTGGCTCGCCGCTTGGGTCTTGATCTCGCCTACGCTATTGAGTTTGAGGAACTAAGCCAGGAGCACAGCAGTCCAGCTTACACCGGTCAGGCGACTTTAACGCGGTTGCCCCTCCGCCGCTCGCGGGTATTACGCTTCGAAAATCAGTCAGGCTTTTGGAAACCACACTCCTGGATACCTTCCTCTATACCTTTAATGCAACGACGTCTGGGCAGCCGGGTCGCCCTAGTAACTGACCTGCAATTTGCGGGACAGTTGCTGGTTGTGTACAACGCCCATCTAGAAAGCCGCAGTTACGGACGTATTCAGATGAATCAATTGGATGAAATTCTGGCAGACCTCCGATCTCACTATCCGCCTGATACTCCCGCTATTATTGGCGGCGATCTAAATACAAAGTATTTTCCCTCGATCTTCTTGCACAAGCTCCAACGCGAAGGTTTTCATAGTGCCATCGGTGAGCGTATTGAGCGATCCCATACCATTGCCATGGCGCTTGATTGGATTTTTGTGCGTGGACACATACGGTGGGAGAGGGGGACAATTCGTAGAGATTGGAAAGGGTCTGATCATTATCCAATTCTTGCGGAACTAGTTGCCTCGCATTGAGATCATGCCCTTTCCTGCCCTACCGAATGCCGTTGTTTTTGCTGTTGCAGGAATTGTAATCTTTACCGTTGCGCTTCTTACGATATTACGGGTACTTCCTGGTCA
>JAFAZU010000734.1 GCA_019239585.1 Acidobacteriaceae bacterium | reverse complement strand
GCGCGGGCTGGGGTATTCCATCACGGAAGCTCGATCGTTCATGCTGGCGTTCCAGGCGTGCGGGAAACCGAGCGTGTGCCCCACTTCATGAGCGGTCACGAGAGCCTCGCGGAGCGCGACAAAAGACTCTTCTGTCATGCCGGGCGCCTTCACCATGGCAGGGCTGTAGGCTTTCCAGTAATTGGCGATGGTGCGAATCCGGGCGGAATCCATGCGGGCGCGCGCCGCTAAAATTTCACCTGTGCGCGGATCGACAAAGCTGCCGCCGACGGAAAATCCCCGGTTATCGCGATTCACCCAGAATACGAAGTTGTAACGGATGTCCATCGGGTCCATATCAGGCGTGGGATCTTTCACAACAATGGCGTTGCGGTAACCGGCAGCTTCAAAAGCCGCATTCCACCAGAGAATACCGTCACGCATGGCGCTGCGGATGGGTTCGGGAATACCGGCATCCAGATAATAAACAAGCGGCTGTTTGGGTTCGCTGATTTTTGCTTGGGGGTCCTTTTTCTCCAGGCGGAAGCGCTGCACCCAGTGGGTATCGGTGCTGGTGTTGTAAGGTGCTGCATAATTCCTGAAGTCCATGCTCAAGCCGCTGATACGTGGGTCGGCAACACGGGGCTGATAGCCATTGTCAGGCGACTGCACAAAGGAGTGATGCAGGCGAATCGTCAAAGCGCGGCCATCCGGGGCGACAGAGCTGACAAGGGGACTAGGAGCGTCGGACGCGTAAGTCAGCGTGACTTCCATTTCGGTGTTTTTCGGGAAGGCTTTTGTCTTGGGAAGATAAATTGAACTGCGGATAGGATCAAGTTTGAAATTGCCTGCATTTCGCTGCCGCAGATCGCTTTCTAAATTCACCGCATCACGCACGAGAAACGGCGTTGCGTCCACAATCAGCTTGCCATCGGCTTCCGACTCAATGGGCAGCGCAGCTAGAATGCTGCTGGCGAAAGATTCTTCCATTCCCTGCTGCAGCGCCGGACTGCCGTTTAAGGCCCGGAAATCGAGATTACGTTGGACGACATTGACGCGGGGACCGGCGCGTTCGAAGTAAATCACAGCCGAAAGATAGCTCGCGCCGCGATCCACGCCGAGTTCCACCGAGCCGATGCCTTTTCCGACTCCAGCAAAGTAGAGGAGATCTTCATTGAGTTTCGGGATCTCCCACAAGACACGGCCACGAGCGGCATCCCAATAAAACGACAGATAGCCTTCGTGCCGTTCGAGCGACCTGATGTTTGCCGGCATCGGAGCGCTACTCTGCGCCGGAAGGGTCACAGCGAATACCGTCAGAAGGGACGTGACGAGGAACGTGCAAAGTTTCAAGAAATGAAGACCTCCTTTTCATTTACAATGGTTTACAGTTACTGAGGGCAGTATCACAGAGTTGAGATTATTTTATTCGTCGTTGTACCAGTAATATAGGGCTCCTAAAAATCTGAGATTTAAGCTGCCGGTCATAACGCTTGGAATGAAATGATGGAGCTTCTTCGAGAACTTTTTGCCGCCAACTTCATGCCGCACATAATGTGCTTGCGCGGCGCTGGAGTGGTTGGTCTCCATGTCGGGTCAGACCTGCTGATTGCACTAGCTTACTTCGTTATTCCGTTTGCGCTTCGTTACTTCGTACGCCGCCGTCCTGATATCGAATTCTCGTGGATCTTTCTTCTGTTTGGAGTTTTTATTCTGGGCTGCGGATTTACTCACGTGCTGGCAATCTGGACGCTGTGGCATCCCATTTACCGTTTTGAGGCTGTTGTAAAAATTCTTACTGCGGCTGCTTCCGTGCTGACTGCGTTATGTCTCACGCGAATCATGCCCCAGCTTCTTGCAGTTCCTAGCCCGGCACAGCTGCAAGCGCAGATTGCGGAACGAATTCAGGCCGAGGCTGAGGTTCTCCGCCTGAATGCCGATCTGGAACGCAGGGTTGCCGAGCGAACTGCAGAGCTACAAGCCAGCAATAGGCGCTTGGAGATGGCCCTGGAGGCAGGATCGATTGGCACCTGGGAGTTCGACCCGCAAACGGGTACCATCATTTCGGACGCGAGATGCCGCCTCGCTTTAGGTATAGACCCCCAGACAGAGTTTAATTATCCGATGTTTCTCGAAGCTTTGTTGCCTGAAGATCGCGGGCGGGTGGAGGAGGCAGTAAAGGCTGCCCTTACTTGTGAGGAGCCCTGTAGATATGACATTGAGTACAGGGTAATCGGACCGGCCGACGGGGTTCTCCGGCATGTACACGCGCAGGGACAAGCTTTTTACTCCGACGACGCTCGCCGGAAGCTTACACATTTTGTAGGCACAGTTGTCGATATCACAGCCCGCAAACAAGTGGAAAAAGCCTTGCGGCAGGCAAATTTCGACCTTCAGCAGTTCGCCTATGCGGCAGCTCATGACCTGCAGGAGCCGCTGCGTAATATCTCTGTTTCGGTAGAACTTCTGGATCTGGCCTGGCGCGACCGATGGGACGACGATGCGCGTGCGCTTGTTCAGCAAAGTATTGAGGGCTCGCGGCGAGTACACCGCATGGTTAAAGATCTGCTTAGTTACGTGACGGCGGTCGAGGATCGACAGCAGTGTGCCCAGACTGCTACGGAATCGGAGGGCGCGCTAAAGGATGCGCTTGCAAACTTAAGCAATAAGATTACGGAAACACAGGCTCAAATCACTTATGGCTCGCTCCCTGACCTGCGGGTTAGCAGAATTCATCTGTTGCAACTGTTCCAGAACATGATCGGCAACGCCATTAAGTACCGTCGGCCCGAAGTAAGACCGGAGATCAAGATAAGGGCTGGGCGGACAGCGGATAAGTGGACGTTTGAGATCGCCGATAATGGGCTTGGGTTCGACCCGATGTACGCGGAAAGAATTTTTGGAATTTTTAAGCGCCTGCACGGGCGTCATGAGTACGATGGAAACGGCATGGGACTTGCAATTTGCGCCCGTATCGTAAACCACTACGGAGGCCGGATCTGGGCAGAGGGCAAGCCCGGCGAAGGCGCAAACTTCCGGTTTACTTTGCCGGGGTAGGTTGATCGGTTTTGAACGTAAAAGAGGCAAAGGTACGAACAGCAGTGCTGGTTGTGGAAGACAATCCGGTAGACGTGCGGATGATCCGGCTCGCGCTGCGCGAGGAAAAAAACTGGCCGACCGATATAGTTGTGGCCCATGACGGCGAGAATGCAGTGCAGTATCTTCTGCGGCAAGGACCGTATGCCGACGTCAACAAGCCGGACATGCTGATTCTGGATCTCAACCTTCCCAAACGCCACGGCACAGAAGTTCTACAGATTATTCGCACTAACCAAGAACTTTCGGATTTGCCGGTAGTTGTTCTGAGTTCCTCGCCGGAAGATGTCATTCGCGACATTGTGACCCGCAGCCGCTATACAGCGGATCTTTGCCTGACAAAACCGATTAACGTGAACGACTACCTGGCTTTAGGCAGCGCTTTTCGCAAGTGTTACGAGGAAGCACAGACGGGCGGAAGCAGTTATTAGCCCTACTTCGTTCCCAGTTGCTTGGCGGCTTCGTCCAGCAGGTCGGCCTCAGCTTGCAGAGCTTTGGACACGCGAATAATTTGTGCGTCGACCTCCTGCCAGCGCTTTTGTTCAATAGCTTCGCGCACGCCGGGAAGCGTTTTCACGCCGTAGCCGGTGTAAAATCCGGGAGCGTAAATCAGGTTCTGAAACCAGGGACGGTTCGGCAGACCGGTGGCATTGGTCAATAGGCGTTCGCTTTCAATCAGCTTGGCATTCACTGCTGACCCGTTCGCTTCGCTCCCGGCTGAAAACGCTTTTTCGTAAGCTTCCGCAGCGCGCGTGAGATCCTCCGATGCGTTGTCGAGCGGGGCGAAGTTCAAGAAAGGCGGCACGGGTTCCTTTGTGGGCGGTACGGTCTTTTTCTTCGGATCGGCCAGCGCCTGATACACTCCTTCTTCAATTTGGGAGTTGCGTTCCTGAATAACGCTGCGCTGATCCGCAGCGAGCTTTTTTACTTCGGCGACATAGGTGTGAATCGTGTCGGCAAAGTCCGTAAATTGAAAAGGCAGGACCTCCGCATCAGCTAGGCGCATCATCATCGTTCCCCCCGTTTGCGCAAGCGCTTTGCCGTATACGAAATCCGTGTCTTCAAAATGCGTGTACCAGTAAAAGTCGTCGTAAATGGAATGGTATTGTCCGCCTCCCTGATCTTCCCCTCCATAACCGATACTTAAACTGGCGACGCCGAGGTGATCGACAAACACCGTATAATCTGAGCCGGACCCCAAAGCGCCGATGCGCAGGTCCGGGCGCGACTTTAGTTCCGCTCGTTTGTCGGGCGTTGCGCGGGAGATATTAGCGAGTCGGGCGCGCTTCCAGACCGTCATTTTCGTTTCAGGATCTTCGATGTCCTTCATGACGCCATTGACAAAATTTTCCAGAGAATGCGAACCTTCGGCGCCGAAGAAACCACGGCCATTACTGTCGGAGTTGATATAGGCAACCGCATGCTGTTTCAATTCATCGGCATGCGCTTCGACCCATTCCGTGGAGCCGAGCAGTCCGGGTTCTTCGCCATCCCAGAAAGCATAAATGATCGTGCGATCAGGTTTCCAGCCTTGCTTGAGTAACTCGCTGAAGGCGCGCGCCTCCTCCATTTCGGGACTTGCGCCGGAAACGGGATCTCCTGCGCCATTGACCCAGCCGTCATGATGATTACCACGAATCACCCACTCGTCGGGGTACTTCGATCCCGGTATTTTGGCAATGACGTTATAGATGGGTTTACGGTCCCAGTTGAATTTCAGATGCAAATGAGCTTTGGCAGGACCGGGTCCAACATGGTAAGCCATTGGCAGCGAACCGCGCCACGTATCAGGAACCAGAGCGCCGGTCAAGGATTTCAGCAGCGGCTCGGCGTCCTGGTATGAAATCGGCATGACGGGAATTTTAGTAAGGGTAGTGACTTCGCTGAGAGCCAGTCGTTTCGCGCCGGAGGTTGCGCCAATGCCGGGCGTCAAGGGATCACCGGGATAAACCGGCATGTCCATCACGCTCCCGCGCTGAGTGCCGAAGGGCGGGCGCATGGGCCCTTTCGGAAAAACGTCGCCGTGGAAATAGCCGTCTTCGTGCGGATCGGAATAAATCAGGCAGGCGAGGGCGCCGTGCTCGGCAGCGACTTTGGGCTTGATGCCGCGCCAGGAAGCTCCGTACCGCGCCAGTGCGATAGCGCCGCTGACGGACACGCCCATGCGCTCCAATTGTTCATAATCGGCTGGGGTGCCGTAATTCACATAAACAACCGGCGCAGTAACATCGCCATCGGCGGAGTAAGCGTTATACGTGGGAAGCTGTTCGCTCTTCTGGTTTGAGGTGGGATCTTCGGGCAAAGCCGGTTCTTCCAGCTTGGCGGTGTACCGAACCGGCTCCACTAATTCCAATGCACGCTCTTTAGGCGTTGGGAAGAGAACCTCAAAAGTTTCGATATGGGTATCGAGACCCCAGGATTTCAATTGCCTTGCAATCCATTCGGCATTGTCTTTGTCGTAAGGCGAACCAACGTGATGGGGCCGCGCGCTTAAGCGGCGCATGTTTTCCCGCAGGCGATCGGTTTGTGGAATGTCCCGGAATTTGCGCTCCCACTGCGTCTCGATTGAGGAACTCGCCGTGGAGTACCCTCTTAGCACGTGAGGGGAATCCGCAGCTCGGAGCAAAAACGCGAGAATACCCATGGCAGCAAATGATTGGCGCATGATTCGCTTATTGTAGCGTTCTCTTTGTTCAGATGATTTGCTCTAATGCCCCGCGCATGGCGGAGAGCGGCGCGCTTTCGCCAGTCCAGATTTCAAATTGATGGGCAGCTTGTTCCAGCAGCATTTCCAGGCCGTAGATAACCTGGCAGCCTTGCGCCTTGGCCTGCTTCAACAGCGCAGTTTCGTGCGGATTGTAGACCATGTCGAAAACAATATCGGCTGGAACTCTACCGGGAAACAGCGATTCGTTGGTGTTCGGCGACATACCGACCGGGGTAGCGTGTATTAGTGCATCGAAGTGTCCGGCAGCGGCACTCTCAGTCGGCACTGTTTCGGCGCGAATAGCGCGGGCAAGCGTCGCAGCGCTTTGGAGATTGCGGCCGGTAATCGTGACCCGGGCGCCGGCATCAGCCAGAGCAATCGCAGCCGCGCGCGCAGCGCCTCCATAGCCTGCGATCAGGACCGAAATGCCCGAAATTCGCCCGTGCCGCGCCAGCGGCTTCAGCACTCCATGAACATCGGTGTTCGTGCCGCGCCATTTGCCGCCTTTACGCCAGACTGTGTTAACAGCGCCAATCCGTTTCGCCAGCGGCTCGACAATATCGAGGTGACGAATAATGCGCTGCTTGTGAGGGATAGTCACGCTGAAGCCGTGGACGGGCAGCTCGCGCGCGAACTTCATCCAGTCGCCTAGGTGAGACGTGGCGACGCGAAAAGGAAGATAAACGGCGTCCAGGCGGCGCGCCTGAAAGCCGCGATTGTGAATGAGCGGTGATTTGCTGTGCGCAACCGGGTCCGCAACAACA
>JAFAZU010000695.1 GCA_019239585.1 Acidobacteriaceae bacterium | reverse complement strand
CACTACCCGCTCGGATCCATGCGCTCGGGCGAGGAAATGAGATACAAATACCCAGTTCGGCTTGGCGGGCTTATCTGCTTCCCTCATGTGGCAAGTCAGCAAGCATGGTAGGCGCCGGGCATCGGCAAATTCGAGTATCGTTTCAGCAAAGCTGGGCGGGCCGATAGGCGCATGGCAGACATCGACGTTCGGAACCGGCGCCTCAACTTGAAGGACGCCGGAAGGCAGGGGGATTTCTGCTCCCTTCTGGATGTAATAGAAGACCTCGTGTCCCTCTTCCGCTAGGCCTTGTGCAATGAGATCATGTAGATGATAACCCGATCCGGAAGGGTACTCCCTTGGATGCAAACCGCTACCATTCTGGCCCGATGCGGGGTATCGATGAGAGGAGGCCAGTAACACCCGCATACCGTTTATTGTTCCCTTCGGTCTTGAAACGTTCTACTACTCAAAAGCCACTCTGCCTACTTCCATTTCTCTGACGAGTGACAAGACTCTTGCACCGGAACAAAACATTTCCTGCTTATCGGACCATTCCCGGATGAGAAATTGCAAGATTCCCTTCTTCTTGAACGCGTGTATCGAACGAGCGACCTCTTCAAATGAACCCACGAAAGCTGCGGACTTGCCGGGCCAGTCGGAGAAAAGCCCTCTCCAAAGATACGGCGTAGGCCA
The DNA here is from genome assembly GCA_019239585.1 of Acidobacteriaceae bacterium. Classification (GTDB taxonomy): domain Bacteria; phylum Acidobacteriota; class Terriglobia; order Bryobacterales; family Bryobacteraceae; genus Bog-105. The sequence goes on along the minus strand of JAFAZU010000695.1, from coordinate 4,911 downwards.
GGAAGACGGATCTTCCCGATGCTCGACAAAATTCGACGGCAGCAGGGTTGCCGCGACATCCAGGGCCTCCTGCTGCGTTTCTCGCGCAATGACCGAACTGAGCAAGCCGACCCGTTTCCCGAAGTGCAGAACCGGCAACGCATCGGCGTAAATCTGGTCTGGCCGATTGGCAAGCCGCCATAAACGATTTGCGTGCTTGATCGCGAGAAAGGCAGCTTCTGCGGTTTCACCTTCAATGTCAAACTCCGGAACTTCCAATTGATCAAAGAGGCAACGGCAGTTAGTCATGAACTCGGTTGCTTGTTCTAAACGGCCATTGCGAGCGGCATCCTCACTGTCGAAATTCATATGGAAGATGAGCCGGCCTTGTAAAGTCACCCACGCTTCTTTCATTTTCCGACCGAAAAGTGATCTCAGAACTTCTTCAAAATTCCAGCCAATCCTGAATTTAATGTGGTTGGTTTCCACCCCCGCGGCTATGGCCAGTGCCAGTGCATCTGATAAATCACTCGCCACAGGAACGTGAACAGATTCGAAACCGCTCGCCTCGGCGCAACGACAAAGGTCGACGAATTGAGCAGCATCACGCGAGCATTTATCCGGCAAGGGGCTCCAGTGAAATTGGATCGAGGTTTCTAATCGCATTTTGCGCTGGACCGCAAGAGGTATTCGATTGCGCGTCAATATGCTAACACAAAGGCTGGTAACTGAGGCCCTCACTGCTACTTGACTTTTTATAGCTAGTCTTCCATACTGTCATAAATTCTTCAGCTTTTGATACGGACAATGACCCAGCGGCCTCAGGCGGTTTCCCTGATCTTATCCCGCTTGTTCTGCGATGTTTCGCCTCTTATTGTCGGAATCGTGGTAATTTCGGCTGTGTTGGATGCACAAAACGGGAGCGTGCATAGGCATCACACGGCCCCGCCGGCAAACGCTGAAGCCTCGCCGACAGCGGTCTCGGTGTTAAAGATACCAGATGTTACACTGCTTGACCAGCACGGCAAAAAAGTGCGTTTCTATACGGACCTCATAAAAGGCAAAGTGGTTGCGATCAATACGATTTTCACGACTTGCACCACGATCTGCCCCTTGATGGGGGCTAATTTTTACAAGCTTAGAAAGATTCTCGAGAATGATGTTACCGGGAAAGTTCGCCTGATATCGATCAGCATCGACCCGGTAGTAGATACTCCCGAGCGCCTGGAGCAATGGAGCAAGAATTTTGGTCCAGTAGAACCTGGCTGGACATTGCTGACCGGTTCGAAAGAGGATGTTGATAGTCTGCTGAAGGCGCTCCAGGTCTTCACGTCCGAGAAGCAGGACCATGCGCCGGTCGTCCTGATCGGCGATAGCAGCGGGAACTGGAGCCGCGCTTCCGCACTGCTCCCGCCGTCACACCTTGCTGAATTAATTCACTCACGGCTTGGGCTGATGGCGAGTCATACTCTGCCAGGACTTTAATATGCTTCGAATCTTGCGTGCGCTTACTCTTGTCCTGGTGGCGGTCGCTGTCCTAAGCACGCCGTCTTTCGGCCAGCAACGCTCTGCGACATCACGAGACGATCTTTCGGCTACTGCACAGGAGTATTTCACGGATGTTCGCCTGACAACCCAGAATGGCGACTCGGTGCGGCTTTATTCGGACCTTCTGAAAGCCAAAGTTGTAGTGATCAACGCTTTCTTTGGAACTTGCACAGGCAGCTGCCCTAAGATGTCGGGAATCCTGAGCGGTTTGCAGGATCGCCTCGGAGATCATCTGGGGAAAGATGTCTGGTTTCTTTCTTTTTCGGTCGATCCCGAAACGGACACACCGGAAAGGTTAAAAGAATATGCAGATCGCTTTCATGCAAAACCCGGCTGGCTGTTCCTGACCGGGAAAAAAGAGAACGTGGACTTTGCGCTTTTCAAACTGGGGCAAAAGGTAGCCCGTAAGGAAGACCACCTGACGCTTTTCATCATTGGCAACGACAAAACAGGCCTTTGGAAGAAGGTTTTTGCCCTGAGCAGCACGGCGGAGTCCTTGCAGGCTGTTGTGGAAAGCGTTCTCAACGATAAAGGCTGATGCGTGCTGCCGGCAGTTAGCGTCCTCCTGGCGATGTTGGTTGCGCAGAATCAACAACTCACTCCGCAAGAGGAGCGCGGCCGACAGATCTTTGAGCACGGCACGAGTGCTTCAGGGAAAACCATTGAAGCTTTGCTCGCAGGAAGTACTCGCATGCCAGCCTCCATCCTTCCATGCGCTAACTGTCATGGTTATGACGGTCTAGGGAGGCCGGAAGGGGGCGTTGTTCCGCCCAATATAACTTGGGAGGCGCTCACAAAACCTTATGGGCTGACTCATTCCGACGGGCGAGTCCACCCGCCGTATACGGAGCGCTTGCTCAGGCGGGCTATTACGATGGGAATCGACCCCGCTGGCGAATCGCTCAATACTACGATGCCTCGTTTTCAACTAACGATGGCTGACGCCACGGATCTTATTTCCTACATAAAAAAGCTCGGTTGGCCAGTCGATCCAGGGTTGACAGATACGACCGTTCACCTTGGAGTGATCCTGCCACCACCTTCCCAAGGTGCGAAGACCAGCCGTATTATTCAACAAGCCCTCCTCAAGTATTTCGCTCATGTGAATGAAGCGGGCGGTGTTTTCGGCCGGCGAATCGAACTAGCTTTTACAGAGCTCCCCGTAGAGCCCACCAACCGGGCGGGCGCTATCAGTGACTTTCTCCGTCGTGAGCAGGTATTTGCCGTGGTCGGCGCCGATTTCACCGGAGCCGAATCCGAAATTGCCGCCGTAATGCTGAGAACAGGTACGCCAACGATCGCGGCGCTCGCCCTGTTACCGCAAACGGATTCACCGCTCAACAGGTACGTCTTCTACCTTGATGGGGGTGTAAAGGAAGAAGTAGATGCGCTGCTCGCCTTTGCGGCCAAAAGATTTCCGGGGCAGAGTTATCGTGCGGCCATCATATCCTCTGATGAGGAGAACTCTCGTGAGGCCGCCAAGTGGCTCCGGGCACGCCTAACCGAGTCCAAGTTCGGTCATTTGGTTGCCGCCAATGTGCCATCATCTCTCGGAGCCGACCTGGTATTTTGGCTCAACTCAGGATTGCAGTCGCCGCCTATCGCAGCCGGCAGAGATAACAGAACAACTATTTTGATTCCTGGCTCGCTGGCTGCAGAGGTGAGTTCTGCTCCCCCGAATGCGGAGATCTTTGTCGCGCGTTGCGCTCCTTCACTGCCGGAAAGCGCGGCACTCGATGCTAACTCTCTTGAGCGAATAAGTTGGGAGCGAGCCATAGCATCAGCCGAAATCATCACCGAGGGGATTACGCGCGCCGGCCGCAACCTGAGCCGCGCCGGTCTTATCCAGTCACTGGAGAGCTTCTCTAACGTGCAGACCAGTCTGCCCGAAGCTGTCAGTTTCGGACCGAACCGGAGAGTGGGCGCCGGCCAAGTCCGCGTTATGCGGTTTGATCGCCAGAGCCAGAAGCTCATCTCCGTTGAAAGCGATGCCCACGCAAGTGCAGTTGGCGTTCATTAAGCGCCCATAAGCAGAGGCGCTGCGAAGCAAGTAATCCTGACGGGTTTCCAGTCAAACACTCGCCAGTTCACGCGTAAACCTGGCGAACAAAAATTTTAGTTGACATTATTAGAAGTTGATCTACACTATCCCTATCAAAAACTAAACATTTAGCGTGGTCATCGGTGACCACACCGTGGATAGTTATGCTTGAAGCTCGGATTGGGTGAGTGGGCCATAACGGGGCGCCTTTCGGAGGAGTACTCATGAAATCAGGATTTCGTTCTCGGTTTATTTGGGCAGCAGTTCTATTTACTGCGATACCCTCGGCGAGGGCCCAGAGGACAATTACCGCCGATGTGGTGGCGTTGGATCAGGCTTTCTACAATAACAGGTTGGGCGCATTTCAGCCCGGCGGGATGATCTTCGCCTTGCGGGGCGATGTGGTCAGCAATCTCGATCCCAGTGACCACGTCAATCTCTTACCCGGCAAAGTAATGCTGCGGCCTGACAAGCGGCCGCGGCCTATAGTGCTGCGGATGAATGTCGGTGATTGTCTGCAGGTCAACTTTCAGAATCTGTTGGCGGACGTTCCATCGATCGGAACCGGGGCCAGCCTGCCGTTTAATCCCGCCAGTCTAAAGACAAATCCGGATCCCGATCCAACCAATTCACAGAACCCGAATGCTCCGCAAATCTCGCAGCCTGCTACGCGCCTGGCTGGAGTGCATGTCATGGGGATGGAACTGAAGCAAGATATTAACGATGATGCAAGCTGGATCGGTAGGAACCCAAACGGGTTAGTGGGACCGGGTCAGTCGAAAACATACCAGTTTTGTGCGGTAAAAGAAGGCGCCTATCTGTTGTACAGTACTGCCTCAAACGTCGGCGGTTCGGATCTGTTCGGCGGACAATTGACACAGGGGCTTTTTGGTTCCGTGGCGGTGCAACCACAGAGGGCCGAATGGTATCGCAGTCAGGTGACTCGCGACGATCTGGATCAGGCCACCTACAATGGCGGCCAATTGCCTCCGAACATGACGCTCACGCCCGAGGGGAACCCGCAGCAGACCTTCACATCGGGCGGCAAGACTTACAAGCTGTGGACGCTGCAGAAGACGGGAAACGGCGCTTTCACTGCAGAAGTAACTCAGACGAATCTGGCAGGCGATCCAGTGAATCAAAACGGGCTCCTCAAAACCCGTGACTTCCATCCGATCGTCAATTACCAGGCCACGTATCCCAACGGCAAACCGATCCTGGCGATGCTTGACCAGAACCTGCACATCGTACATAGCGATCTGACTGCGATCATCACAGGGCCGAACGCCGGCGCGTTTTCCGCAAGCCCGGATCCGGTTTTTCTCCCCAATCCGACCTATCCG
>JAFAZU010000451.1 GCA_019239585.1 Acidobacteriaceae bacterium | reverse complement strand
ATCGATGTGAAGCAGGCGATTCGTAATCTGGAGCGTTTGCTGACCACCGCCGAGAAGCTCGATGTGATGGCAAGCGCTCTGGGTCATTCTTCGAAAGCACAAGCCCTCGAAGATGCTTGGGAGCCTTTGCTATTTAATGAGACACATGACCTGACCTCCGGTGTGATGGTTGACAAAGTGTATGAGGATTCGATGCAGCGTTACGCGCACGCGAGACAACTGGCAGAAGGATTGGTTCGCGCCAGTCTCGATTCCATCCATGCGCGAATTAATACTACCGGGAAGGGCGTTCCGATCACGGTGTTTAATACGCTGGGCTGGTCTCGTTCGGACATCGCGGAGGTGGACGTCCCGTTCTCCGATCCCAACGTCCAGCAGTTTGCTTTGTTTGATGCAGATGGGAAAGCGGTTCCCATTCAATTTTTGAGCGTATTACACAACGATGACGGCGGGATTCGACAGGCGCGCATTGCCTTCCTGGCGCACGACATTCCCGCCCTTGGTTACGCCGTGTATCACGCAGAGGCCAATGCCGCCGGTCCTCCTGGTTCGACCGAGACCGTACACAATACAACGCGGGAGGACCGTGGCGAGCTGGAAAATGAGTTCTTTCGTGCCTCGTTCAACCTCTGGAACGGGGATATGATCAATTTGGTTCTGAAGCAGGACGGGTGGGAAACGCTCGCGAGTCCTGGAAACGTTATCGCTCGCGAGTATGACGGCGGCGACTTCTGGGAACTCTACGGTACTCTCAACGGCGGCCGTTTCACCTCCATGAAGAGACCGATACTGGCGCCACGCGCGGAATATACCCAGTGGAGCAGTGATTTTGTCGGCGGAGGCGGGTCCATCAACGCCGGTCCTGTGTTCTCCGAGTTCCACATCACGCACCCGCTCGGAAAAAACCAATTTGGCACGAGAGTTCGGGTTTACCAAGGGCTGCAACGAATTGACATCAGCACGGAAATAACGAATCAGGAAGAGTTCGTTCGTTACCGGGCGCTGTTTCCGACCACGATTCGGAACGGTAAAGCGATGCATGAGATTCCTTTTGGCGCTATCGAGCGACCGGAGCGTCAGGAATTTCCAGCGCAGAACTGGATTGACTATAGCGATGGCGCCCACGGACTTTCTTTAATTAACGAAGGTATGCCGGGGAATAATGTAACGGACGGTAAGCTGATGCTGTCACTCCTGCGGTCGGCCAGACTGATTTCATACGGTTTCATCGGCGGCTACGAACCAGGCGTCGGCTCGGATACGGGGCTTGGCGTGGGGAAGAAGTACACGCTGAGTTACTCCGTCGTCCCCCATAACGGTGACTGGCGTTCTGCTCGTCCCTGGCGTGCTGGCCTTGAGTTCAATAATCCTCTTATTGTTCAGACCGTGGCTTCTCACCCCGGTGATTGGCCCACGAAATGGGGGCTGGTCGAGATTCCTAGCGAAGATGTTGTCTTATCGGCGCTGAAGCCCTCCAAGGATGGATGGGCGGTGCTGCGGGTATATGAAGCGGCTGGACAGCCGAGCCCTGGCGTGCGCGCTCACTGGCACGCTACTCTCGGTGAAATCCACGAAGCAAATCTCATCGAGGATTCGGAAGGCCGGGTTGCTGCCGGGCGGGAAAGCTTTCAGTTCGATCTGAAACCTTACGAGATCAAGACTTTCAAAATTCGGCTAGAGGCAGAGCAGCCCAACCGCACCCACACGGCACAACGCCGATAAACGCCGCTCGGATACGATCCGTGTATATGATACAAACTACAAAGGACTTCCTTGATAATGTTGCACGCCCTTCATCACTTCAACCTGATTGTGTCCGATATGGAGAAAACCAAGGCTTTTTATAACGGCGTGCTCGGTCTTGAGATTGCGCTCGAAACGGAGATTGAAGACGAAGGGTTTTCCCGTGGTGTTGGGCTGCCGGGCACGAAAGTTTTGGCTACGTTTTTCAAGTTACCGGGCAGCAACGGACTGATTGAGACTTTCCAATATATAAACCCGAAAGGGCGGCCGATTCCGTCAGACGCCCAAGCGAATGACGGCGGTTGGCAGCATCTGTGCTTTTCTGTAGATGACATTGAGAAGACCAAGCGCGAGCTCGAGACGAAAGGCGTAAAGTTTTTGTCAACGCCTGTAACGATTAGTCCTCGGCATCCGCACTTCGCGGGTGTGCGGTTTTGCTACTTCCTGGGACCAGACCGGGAAGTGCTGGAAATTCTGCAGGGATAGGTTCTACTGTGGAATCCGCGCTTTTTCAGCTCGCTGGCCGGACAGCTCTGATCACCGGAGGCGGTAGTGGTCTGGGCCGGGCGATCTCGATTGGTTTTGCTCAGGCAGGTGCTCGTGTCGCTGTCGCTGATATCTGCATTCAGAACGCAGTGGAAACCGCCACGATCATCAAGACTCAGGGAGGAGAGGCGTTCGCCGAAAGACTCGATGTAACACGACGCTCGGAAGTCGAGACGCTCATCAACAAATTACTGCAAAGATGGGGCTCTCTGGACATTCTGGTAAACTCCGCAGGACGCGCTATACGCGGTACGGCCCTTGACTATAAAGAGGAAGATTGGGCCACCATTATCGGTGTGAATCTGACCGGCACATTCTTCTGTTGCCAGGCGGCCGGCCGTCAAATGGCAGCGCAACGTCGTGGAAAGATCATCAATCTCGCTTCTATTGGGGGTTTTATTGCTTACCCAGGAAGCATTGCCTATCTGGCCAGCAAGGGTGGCGTAGTCCAACTGACAAAAGGATTCGCAGTCGAGCTCGCTCCCTATAATGTTCAAGTAAACGCGATTGCCCCTTCCCTCTTTGACACACCGATGGTTGTTTCCACGCGATCTGACGCTGAATCGCTCCAGTATTTCATGGATCGTACGCCAGCGGGACGGAAGGGACGCCCGGAGGAAATCATCGGCGCGGCGATTTTCCTGGCCGCTGATTGTTCGAGTATGGTAACCGGTCATACCTTAGCTGTCGATGGAGGATACCTGTCAGCATAGCCGAGATACACCTTTTCGATGCGTCGCAAATTAAAAGGAGTTTAGAGTCGTGCCTACAAAATCAAAAAGCCCCATGGTGAGCACCATCGAGCAGTCGAAAGTAACACCGTTTCTGGGAGTCGACTATTCGGTCTTGCTGCCGCGCGAACGCAGTGAGTGTGTCGAGATCCTCCTCGAACGCTTCCCGAAGGGATTGGCTTTCCCCATTCATCAACATAAGGAGTGTGAGCAAACCTATCTGTTCCTGGAAGGAGAAGGTGAAGTGACGCTGGGAAACGAAGTACATCGACTGACCAAAGGAGGAGTCGTGTATATACCGAGGCTCACGGATCATGCCGTGCGTAATATCGGGGACTCGGAACTCGTTTACGTCGTTGTGGAGACTTATCCCGAAGGCTATTTACCGAACGAACCGACTTGGGATTCGCACATCGAGGCATTGCAAAAACGCTACAAGGCTGGCCAGTAGGTCAAGACCCAAGTTCAAATCGTATGGATCTCAATACGAAAGTATGCGTCATTACCGGAGTGGGAGCGGGAATTGGGGCGGCCATTGCGGATGTGTTTTCTCAATACGGAGCACACGTGATCGGCTTGGAAAAAGATCGTGTCAGCCTGAACCGTACTGCAGAGCGCATCGCTGCAAGAGGCGGCTCCCTCTATGCGATCTGCACCGACGTAAGTTCGGAAGCAAGCGTTCGGAGTGCTTTTCAAGAAATCACCTCTCGATATCAGACCATCGATGTGCTTGTGAATAATGTGGGGCTCGAGTTTTATAAGGACTTCGTTTCGGTAAGCGTCGAAGATTGGGAGCATCAACTCGGAGTGAACCTGCGAAGCGTCTTTCTCTGTTGTTCACATGTGGTCCCGCTAATGATGAAAGCGGGTCATGGAGCAATCATCAACACGGCCTCTGTACAGGCCTTCGCAACAACAGGTCAAACAGCGCCTTACGCGGCGGCAAAAGCGGGCGTTCTCGGTCTGACACGCGACATGGCGAGGGATCTAGGGCCGCACCACATTCGGGTCAACGCCGTCTGTCCCGGATGCATTAGTACACCCATGATGGAAAGATCTCTCAGTCGAAACGGCGATGCATCCTCTGCCAGGCAGAAAATGCAGTCGGCTATTCCTCTCAGGCGGCTCGGCAATCCCGCGGAGATCGCGAACGCTGTCGCTTTTTTGGCTTCCGATCTGGCTTCTTATATTTCAGGCGTCGCATTAGTTGTGGACGGTGGTTTGCTGGCGCAGCTTCCTGTTACTTAGAAGAAGCAAACACTGAAATGGACCAAGTAGAAATCCCGTTGGATCAGTTTGAAACCTACGCCGATGGCCTGGACCACAGCGAAGACCTCGCCTTCGACCAGGACGGCATTTTGTGGGCTGGCGGCGAAGCCGGCCAGATCTATCGCATTCGCGAAAAAGGCCGGATCGAAGAGGTGACCAACATCGGCGGCTTCTGCCTCGGTCTTACTTTTTCGGCGTCCGATGAACTCTTTGTCTGCAATGCCAAGCTGGCGAGCATCATCCGCGTCGGGAAAAACGGAAAATCCGCGCTGTTTGCCGACTCCGCCGGTTCGCGAAAGTTGAAGCAGCCGAACTACGGCGTTTTTGATTCACAGGGCAACCTTTACGTCTCTGACTCTGGCGAATGGTCAACGAGTAGTGGCTGCGTTGTTCGGTTCGATCGTCACGGCAAGGGAACCATATTTCTCGATCCGCCACAGCCATTCCCAAACGGAATGGCCCTCAGCTCCGACGAACGTCTTCTGTTTATCGCCCAAAGCCATACCGACGATGTTCTCAAAGTAGAAATTCTCCCGGACGGAGCAGCGGGGCAGCGGGAGGTCTACGCTAAGGGTCTGGAGAGAATCCCAGACGGCTTGGCGTTCGACATGGCAGGAAATTTGTATGTAAGCTGCTATGCATCCGACAATATTTATCGCGTCACGCCTGACAGAAGAGTTTCACAGCTCGCCTACGATCGGGCTGGTACCATCCTGGCAAGACCTACCAATATTGCTTTCGGTGGACCTTCCAATGCCTACCTGTACGTGACTAATCTGGGCCGCTGGCATATCAATCGCGTGCATCTCGGCATAGCGGGGCAACCGCTTGCAAACCAGCGCTAATTAGGCGAGAAGTGATCTGTCCATCTCAAAACCCTGTTTCGAAACGAAATCAACAACCTCGTAGTGTCCGAATATTTAAAGGCTCATCCAATTAGGCCGCCGCACGATAGTAGTAGTTCAACAACCCACCTAAACACTGCTGTTGCTGGACCACACCGGTATTTCCCAGATGGCTCGGTTCCGGGCAGAGGAGCTGGTTCCCGCAGCCTTGGTGCGGGCCCTCACTGTGGTAATGGGTGACGAACTGAAAAACAGTGGTCCGCAGAGACTGCCCTATAAAAATTCGCATCTTCTGAAATTCTTGGCATGCGCCCGTGCGTCACCACCGGGAGTTGATCGTTGCTGTCGGCTGGATTGTGTCAGCGCTGCCTTCCCTGTCTCGGCACGGGAGATGACAGAGAACGCCGCCGCGCCCGCCGGGTTGTGGTTATGCTTCAAAAGTTCTGCAAATAAATAGGAGGTCATGATATCTCCTTCGTAGCAGTTCACAGGGCGGTGAACGAAAGGAAACAGAGCATGACCCAGAAGAAGCATAACGCGGAGCGCATCCACCTGGACACGTTGCGGACCGCTCTCACGGAAGAAGTGGATGGGCTAAAGCCCTTGGTCCAGGAAGTCCTTCAGCAGGTGCGGGAGGCCGAAATGGAGGAGTGTGTTGGGGCGGGCAAGAGCGAGTGGACCCGAGACGCGCACCAGCTACCGCTCCGGCCATTACCGGCGCGGGTTGGTGACGCGGGTTGGCCCATCGAGTTACGGGTGCCGCAAGATCGCCAGGGCCGCGTCCGCCCCGAGTTGTTCGAGCGTTACCAACGGAGTGAGAAGGCACTCGTGGCAGCACTGGCCGAAATGTATATTCAGGGCGTGTCGACCCGCAAGGTCAAAGCCATCACCGAAGCGCTGTGTGGACATGAGTTTTCCTCGGCCACGATCAGCCGGGCCACCCAGTTGCTAGATGAAGAACTGCATAAGTTCGCCCGGCGCCGATTGGAGGAAGAATACCCTGATCTGATTCTGGATGCCCGTTACGAGAAAGTCACAGAGGACGGTGTTATTCACAGTCGGGCGGTGTTGGTGGCCATCGGTGTGAATGGGGAGGGACGGCGCTGCATATTGGGTGTGGAACTCGCCCGCCGTGAAAGCGGCCGTAGTTGGAAAGAGTTCCTGGACGGTCTTGTCGCACGCGGGTTGCAGGGGGTGGAGTAGGTGGTCAGTGACGACCATAACGGTTGGCGCAAGGCCCTTCCCGCGGTGTTGCCGGGAGCGGCGTGGCAACGCTGTTACGTGCATTTGTTGAGGAATGCCCTAGACTATCTGCCGCGCAAAGCCGACGATGACTGTTTAACGGAACTACGCTGGCTCTATGACCGTCACGGCATCGAAGGGGCGCGGCGGGACTGGGCCAAGTGGTTAGAGAAGTGGAGTCCGAAGTACTCGAAGCTGTGCCACGGGGTGGAGGACAACATCGAAGAAACGTTCAGCTTCTAGCGGTTACCGCGAGAACACCACAAGCATCGGAAGTCGACCAATCTGCTGGAGCGGCGCTGCTGCCGCGCCCCATGGCCGTCTTCGGCTCACGCCGCGAGCGTTGGCAGAGTGCGGCCGAACTCCAGTGTGATGCGGTGATCGCCCCGATCACGGAAAGCAGCGGCCGCCAACGGGTGATGCATAGGCGTTGGGCGTGTCCTCAGTTTGTGCGGCAAACCTTTCACGAGTGGGCGACCTTGACGGTCCGCTGTTGCGCTTGGGCCCGGGCCTGCTACGGCGATCTGCGGGGGCGGGGCAAAGGCCACAACGCCGCAGTGCGCGCGCTGGCCTACAAGTGGATCCGCATCTTGTTCCGCTGCTGGCAGGAGCGCGTGCCCTATGACGAGCAGCGCTACCAACAAAGCCAACAGTGCCGGGCGGAGGCCGTTTCCGCCGCTCCGACGCGGCGGTGAAAATCCGGTGCGGGTTTTCACACAGCCGGCTTAAATTCTGCTTGACTTCTCAACTCAGATGTCTCCGTGTGACGACATATAATCGGACGCAGGCAGAACTGCCGGGAATATGAGTTCTGAACGAAGTGGAATTGTACAATCACCAGGGAGTTGGTGGACGGCGTTGTGGGGAGATGTTCAGTTTTGGGTGCCCTTCATTGTCCTATTGCTGGGGTTTTTACTCTTATGGCTGGTGCAATGAAAGCCCTGAGCGAAACGCCGACGGACCGCTCCCGTCAGCGGGAGCTGCACCGGCTCGGAATCTTTTGCGGCGTTGCTGCGGCGCTGTGGCTGGCGGGAGCGGAAGCGCCCACGAAGCTGGTCACAGTTGCTGTTTCCCCCTTCGTGATCTCGTTCATGATGGTGCTGGGCGCTTTCATTTCACGATGGAGTTTGCCGTCGCTCCTTCGCGGCACTTCCGATACTTTCACCGATGTCCGGCAGGTTCCGCATCTGGTAGTCTGGGGCGTTATGGCCGGCTGCCTTTGGGCGGTCGGAAACACGCTGACTGTTTTTGCGGTCAGGGACATCGGTTTGAGTCTTGCTTTCCCGTTATGGAATTCCAATAGCCTCATCGGTATCCTGTGGGGCATTCTGTTGTTCAAAGAGCTGCACCGGGCAACTTGGCTGCGGAAAGCGGGAGTTGTCGGCGGCGCTCTGGTCATTTTTTTGGGTGCGATTCTTCTCTCCGCAGCTTCCACCTCGCAAGGGGCGCAGGGGAGCGCCCTTCGCGGGATTGGAGCCGCTTTGGGCGCGGGACTCATGTTCGGTTCCATGTATATCTCCTATCGAAAGGCTTACCTCACCGGCATGAATCCCCTCACCTTTCTGACGTTTTTTACCTTTGGCGAGATCACGACAGTGACGGTATTAGCCGTCGCCTTTCTCGGCGGCGTCGGCCCGTTCTGGCAGGAGCTTGCGGCGAATCGATCCATCCTGTTCTGGCCGCTTCTCGGCGGTTTCATGTGGGTTGTAGGCGACCTGCTGCAGAACTACGCTGCCAAGTACGTAGGAATCAGTCGCGGCATTCCCTTATCAAATACAAACCAACTGTGGGGACTGTTGTGGGCGATTTTGGTTTTCCGCGAGCTGCACGGTTTAAGCTCCTATGTCTATGCGGAAGTGATCGGCGGGTCGATTCTCATGGCGGCGGGAGCCGTGGCGATTGCCTCTTCATCTACGTCTGAAAACGAGTATTTCAGTTGGAAGGAAGCGGCTCAGCGGGAAATAGAGCGGTACAGGCTCAATCCCGACTATGTCAGGACACGCATGGAGGGCCGTGACTTGGAGGCACATGCCACGCGCCGCACATGGGTCGATTGGCTTCTCCTTGCCGGGGCAACTATACTTTTTGCTGGATTCGGAGCAATGGCCCGGGTGCCTCGTATGGAAATCCAAATGGGGTGGTTAACGGTCCTGAGCGCGGCAATGCTGATCGTCCTGCTCGCGAGCGGTTTTGCTTTATGGCGTGTCACCCGGTTCAGCTAAGGCTTCAAGCCGATTCCACCTGGGCAGCCTGTTCGGGACCGATCTGGGCTCGCATTCCTGCTGAAATCACCTCCTGTGCCC
>JAFAZU010000441.1 GCA_019239585.1 Acidobacteriaceae bacterium | reverse complement strand
TTCTGCAAGATTCATCCCATGATGACGGGAACCATTATGGTCGAGAAAAATGCTTCGGGCGCTGCTTAAAAGTTGAACGGCGTAGAAGCCACATTATCACCTGCCGATCTTATTAGTTTCCATACTCAACCCGTAAGCCCGGTGTACGTCTTCCAACGTTAAGAAGCCCAGAATCTGTTCCGGACGCAGGCGGCTGACAACTCTCACGGCGGGCTGCAAAGCTAACAAGCGCATGGCAGCGTCCAACGGTTCGTCAGGAAAGAGCGTAACGCTGCTGTGCAGATTCTCATGAGGCGCTGCTTTTGCCAGCGCGTCTTCTACGCGAAGCGGCTGGAAGGTTCGTTTTTCTTCGGCGGTCGGAAGGTTGACACCTTCAAGCTGCGCCAGCATTTTAAAAAATGGAAGGGGGTGCAATCGGCGCGAGATCAGATAAGACGTGATATTCGCGATCATGACCGGCAGAATGATGACGTAACTCGCGCTGGTCTCGAATACCATGAAGACCGACGTAATAGGGGCACGGAAAACTCCTGCAAAAAAAGTTCCCATGCCGACTAAGATATAAGCCTCCTCTGAAGCAGCTCCATACGGAGAGTAGTGATGGGCCAGTCCGCCCAGGGCGCCGCCCATCATTGCACCGATAAACAAGGCAGGCGCAAACATGCCGCCCGGCGTCTCCGCGCTGAAGCAAAACAACGTGACCAGCAGCTTCGCCAAGCCGATATAAAGCAGCACCTCCCAGGTGAATTGGCCGTGCAATGCGCTGTTGATGGCTTCATACCCCGCGCCCATGACTTCGGGAAACCACAAACCCACGACTCCGGTTAGAAATCCGGCTGCAATCGGTAGCGTGTAAGCTTTCCAGCGGGGCAGATGCTCAATGCGTTTCTTGAGTTCCTCAATGAGCCAGATAAACAGGGCCGATAAGCAACCGCTCACGATACCGATACCCGCATAGACCAGTAGCTCGGATGCGCTGGCGATTTCGAAGGCGGGAATACGAAAGAGGGGCTCATCGCCCAAAAAGGCGCGCATGGTCACAACTGCCGAAACAGCAGCCAGCACAATAGAACCGACAGCATTCGCGCTCCAGTCCGCTAACACTTCTTCCATGACGAACAGAACGCCGCTGATAGGCGTGTTAAAAGCAGCCGCGATCCCCGCCGCCGCGCCGACCGGGGCAATCAGGCGCATATTGTTTTTCGGTAAATGGAACAGCCTTCCTAGACCCGACGCCACGCCGGCTCCCATTTGCAGGGACGGGTCCTCCGGTCCTAAAGAGTTGCCGGTGCCGATGGAGATCGCACAAGCGAGGAACTTTCCAACAATCGTTGTGGAAGAGACAAATCCATCGGAGCTATAGATCGCGATTTTAGTTTGATTGACTCCGCTTCCGCGCGCGAGAGGAAACAGAATACGAACAATCACAACCGCAATCAAAGCGCCCAGCGCGGGGCTAAGCAGCCGGCCAAATCGGAACCGGCCTGCGAGCGCTCCCAGCGAGTTCCAGCTAATGAAGTCAATAGTGATGTGAAACAGCACCACCAGCAGGCCGGAGAAGACGCCGATAAATAAAGCGAGTAAAAGAAAGCGCTGCGTCTCCGAGATGCTGATTTGCCTGATGGTGGACTGCCAAACTCGATTGTGGCTCCATTGATTAACAAAGGAAGTTGCGGCCCGCTCGCTTTCCACTACTTTAGCCATTCAAGATCCTCTCAAAAACAGTGGCAAGTACCGTATCGTCCGTCGGCTTTGCGCCGCATATCTGGGAACGGGCAGCCCATAATTGCTTGGCGGTTTTTTGCAATTGCAAAGCCCAATCAGGATCATTTTGAGGAGGAGATTGCAGCAGTTGTGCTGCTGCATCGAGCTGTGCCTTTTGCCCTTCCGGCACTGAGCACCCTCCCAGATCTCCTAGAACGCGTCGCAGCAGGTTCTGACTGCGCCGGAAGCGCTCCGCCGAGGGCAGGCCGCTCAGTTCAGGGTCAAGATCGATGATGGCATTTGTAAAGCTCAACGATTCACTGACCTTGCGGTCTTTGGGGTTGTAACGCAAAGCACGCTCGTACTCGTGGCGTGCTGAGATGAAATCGCCGGATGCGAAGTATGCCTCGCCCAGCCCGCGATGGGCCTGCGAGTCATGTTGTGAAGCCCGTGTCAGATCCCGAAATACCTGCATCGCTTCCGAGGTCGCGCCATTGTCGAGAAGTTCGAAGCCGACCTTTGCTCTCAGTTTTGCATCAGCAGGTGCGTTGGCATAGAGAGTCATCAACTCACCGACAGCGTCTTCGCGACGTCCTTTGCGCTCCAGCAGGTCGATTAGCTCCCAACGCGCTTGCCGACGTTCGTTGGCCTGTGAAGGCGGCCAATACTCGTAGACGGCCCGCCGATAATAGTCGATGGCTTTGGGAACGGCATTGCGGCGAATGGCCAAGCGGGCCCGCATCAGGTTTAAAACTCCGTTGGTGGGATCTTCTTGCAGTAATTGGTCCAAGTGGGATTCGGCCTCACCGAGTTGTCCCGATTGAATCAACGCGGCCACAAAGGAAACACGGTACTCCACTTTATCGGGACTGAACAGTAACGCTTCGCGATACTGCTCAACTGCAGCCGGTAGGTTGCTCTGCTGTTGCAGTTGCTGGCCGGATTGGTAATGTTTTTCACCAAGCGCCTGCTTTTCCCGCCGATAGACAGAACTAACAAAACCGGTTACGGCCACCGCGAGCGCCAGCAATAAGGAGAGGGAGGTCGTCAGCCGGAATGTGTTCGTGGTCAAAAACACCGCTGCTTCCAGGATAAGGGACCAGGAACGAAATTCGTATTACCAGCTATAAAACAAGTATGATCTGCTTTACTCGACGCGCAAGGCTTCGAGCGGCGCAATCCGGCTGGCTCGGAACGCAGGAAGTAAAGAGGCAGCCAAGGCGGATAGCCCGAGCGTTACGACAGCGACGAAGGTCACGGCGGGATTATAGGGATTCATACCGTAGAGTTGATGACCGAGAAACTTTCCTGCTGCCAGAGTGAGCGGCAAGCCAATGATGAGTCCCGAGATGATGAGTAGAAAAGCACCACGGAGTACAAACGCTATTACGTGGCTGCGAGTAGCACCCAACGCCATACGGACGCCGATCTCATTGGTTCGGCGTCCGGCATTATAGGCCGTCACTCCGTACAGACCGATCGAAGCTACGACCAACGAAAGGATTCCGAAGAACGACGTGAGCCGTGCGATCAGCCGCTGCGGCCGGAACTGGCCGGCGACTTGTTCCTGCAACGTGCGAATCGAGATAATCGGCAGATTCATATTGATCGACGCCATCGCTTGGCGCACCTGCGAGAAGGGCAAACTTGCTCCCGGCCTGGTCACAATCACAATGTTTTGTAGATAGTGCGACCCCAGATCGCCCTCCGTCTGTTCAGCCGTAGGATAAACATCATGCTGCGCTTCCGGCAAAAAGAAAAATGGACTGATCGGCTTTTCGAGGTTAAAGGTCAAATAGCGGGCATCTTTGGCAACTCCTACAATTTCGTAGGAGCGGGACATTCCCATTTCAAAACGCCCGAAATGTTTGCCGATCGGATCTTCCCCCTTGAAAAACTTTCGTGCAAATGCCTCATTAACGACGGCCACACGCCGGGAAGCCTCCGTATCCTGTTCGGTAATGCCGCGTCCTCTTAGGATCGGATTGCCAATGACATCAAAGTACCCGCCTGTGACTCGCTCCCAAGAGGCATCGACGTCATCCCCGGGCCCCGGCGCAGGACGCCCATCCACCCAGACGTCAGCGACCCAGTTATTGTCGCTTTGTGGTGAGTAGATGCAGAGAGCCACTGCTGATACGCCTGGAATGCTGGCAATTCGACCATGTATTTGCCCATACAACGGCGTGAGCTGAGCCGGGCGGTAACCGGCCAGCCGTGGATCAATATACACCACGGTGCGCCGTTCCTGATCAAATCCGAAGTCCTGACTCTCCAAATGATGTAAAACGGCCGTGAGCAGTCCTGATGCTGAAAGCAAAACGAGCGAGAGCGCGGCTTGAAACACCACCAATGTCTTGCGCGGCAGCGAGTTCGCCCGCGTGGTAGAGCGGCCCGCCCCGCGCAGCGCTTCAATGGGATCGACCCGTGTCGCCATCCAAGCGGGAGCGATCCCGAAGGTGATTCCCGTCAGCAGCGCAGTGGCGAAGGCGAACAGCAGAACCGGCAGCGAAGGCGAGGCGCTGATCGGTACGTCTGCCCAACCACTTTCGGACGAGAAAGTAAAATGCAAAATTAGTCGCGTACACGCCCATGCGATGAGGAGACCCGCCGCGCCGCCCAGTAGCGAAAGGAGAAGACTTTCCGTGAGGGCCTGTCTAACTAGTCGCGAAGCCCGCGCCCCCAGTGCCACGCTTACTGAGATCTGCCGTCGCCGTTCCAAGCCACGGACCATCATGAGGTTCGCCAGGTTGGCGCAGATAATCAACAGGACAAATCCTGAAACCATCAGCAGGATTTGCAGCCAGTGTTCGTATTGCTCCCGCAGGCTTGTGATGCCTGCTCCTCCAGGACTCAGGAATAGAGTCTGCTTAGGAAATCTGGTGCGATCGTTCGCGCCCATCTCACCCCAATGCGAGCGCAGCCACTGCTTCAGTTCTACCCGCATTTGAGCCTCGATGGAGGAGGGCGTCGCGCCGGGCCGGATGCGGCCAATCAAGTGCAGCCAGTGGAGATCGGGCTTCTTTATGTCGCCGTTTTCCAGCCCCTCTGTTGCCAGCGGCAGAAAGAAATCGGGCGGACTATTGCGCAGAGTGTCGCCAAAGAAACCCGGCGGAGTGATGCCCACCACGGTAAAAGGCCTATCGTTCAAATTGAAATTAGCACCGATGATCGACGGATCGGACCCATACCTTTGCTGCCATAGACGGTAGCTCATGACCGCGACCGGGGCAGCGTTGGCCTGCTCATCTCGTGCGGTCAGCATTCGCCCGGCATATGCTCGGATGCCGAAGGTCGCAAAGTAATTGCCGGAAACGAACTCACCCGGATAGCTTTGGGCCGTCTCTGGACGGTCGGAGCGCCGGACACCCAACAGCAATTCGCTGGCCGAGAACGCCGTTAATTCCGCAAAACCTTTCGTGTGGTCCCGGAAGTACTTGTACAGATCGTAGGAAACCAGGGAGAACTCTTTTTCTTGGCTGTATCCGCCCCAATAGCAGCAATGCGTTTCTTTTCCCAGACGGTACAGTTCGGCGGGATTTGCTACGGCCAGCGATTTCAGCAGAACGGCATGCGCCAAAGTAAAAATCGAGGTAATCGAGCCGATACCCAATGCCAGGATCAGGACCGTAGTGACCGTGAAGGCCGGAGCACTCCGTAACCGGCGCAGCGCATAGCGCGTGTCTTGCAATAGATGATCCATGAATGGCAATCCTCTCTCCTCCCGATAGCTTTCCCGCATGGCCTCCACAGCGCCAAACTTCAGCACAGCCTGACGTCGCGCTTCGACTGGCGATAAACCAGCCCGAAGGTTCTCCTCCGTTTGCAGAGCGAGATGTTCTTCCATCTCCGCCTGCCAACGCTCTTCGTCTCTCTGCGTGTTTGTCCAGAAGAGCAGACGCTTTAAGAACCGCCGAAGTGTTCTCATGGCAGATCTTCCGCTTTCACGGCAAAGAAGCGCCGCATTATGACCGCCGTTTGTTCCCAGTTGCGCGCCTCGGCCTGCAACTGTTTGCGCCCGCTGCGTGTCAGGAGATAAAAGCGTGCCTTGCGGTTGTTCTCGGAAGCGCCCCATTCGGAGGTGATAGAACCTTCCTGTTCTAGCTTCAGGAGGACAGGATACAGGGTGCCTTGATTGACGGTGAGAAGATCGCCGCTGATCTGCTCGATACGTCGAGCGATGCCATAGCCGTGTAGCGGTCCGAGCACGTCCAGGGTTTTCAGCACCATTAACGCCAGCGTGCCTTGCAAAACATTCTTTTTCTCTTTCATGACGGCTTATTGGGTTTCCTACAGGAGGATAGCACACTTCCTTTGGGAAACCAACATTATTAACCATGAGAGCGGGTGCTGTAGGGCTTTATCGGGCTGAAAACCCTGTTTGCAGAAGAGCTTTCACGTCGTCAGGTCAGTTTCAGAAGCTCATTTACTCTTCGCGTAGCAGGGTCGAAGGGTCCAGCGACAGCGCGCGTTGGGCTGGCACCCAAGTCGCCAGCAGCCCTAAGAACGCCATCGCCAGTATCACCCCGGCTAAGACCAGCGGATCGCGCGGCGTGGCCTGATACACGATAGCGGCCAATACCCGGCTGGCCAGGATTCCAAAAACTAGTCCCGCTGCCGAACCCAAAGCCAGCAGTTTGAAAGCTCGCCCCAGGGTGGCCCGTAACGCTTCTTTCCGCTGTGCGCCTAGGGCGACGCGAATTCCCAGCTCTTTCAGCCGCCTGCTGACCGAGTACGCCGCCATTCCGAAAATACCCGTGAGGGACAGCATCGCGCCCATGACGCCCAGCACACCCAGTATGGCTCGAAAACGAAAACGTGTTCTCTTTCGCCCTCGCGTAACGTTTGTAACATCGACGTGGAGTGGTTACTTTTGGGGGCTAACCAACTGATTCTGCTGTGCGACAACATTTTTCGATGGACAGGCAGCGGTCGCCCTCCGCCTGCCCATCCGCGTGGGCGCGCGATAACTGCCCATCTCCCGGTTTTGGGCGCTACGCCCTGGTGGGAGTGACGCCCGTGAATGCCTGACTCGCCTAATGCAGCGATGCGTTGTTTAGTTGTACCAGAAGTATTGCTCTCCTTGGCCCAGCGAGCGCTTGAGAAAAATCAAATTCCAACTATTAAGCCCGGCGACCTCATAGCCACTCCCAAAATCATTTGTCTTTCCGCTGTGCAAGCTCATCACGTAATACATGGGATACTGATGGCCGTTGTAAGAGTAGTAACTACCGGTGAATGTGCTCGTCCAAACGAGACTCTCGCAGCCCCCTCCAAAACGTTCATAAAATCTGCAAAACCTGGGCTTAGGGGAGAATCAAACGCTACCGCCTGCGTTTGGGCGGTCAGCCAAGCATTGGGGTCAGAGCCAGTCCATCCGGCGATAAGCGACTGCATCTCGATAAGGCTCGGGGAACTCCAACCCGCTAACCCGTTCCAGGTGATGGGTGACAACAGCGGAGAAAGAGACTGACTATAGGTCGGAGGGCCGGAAGGTGTCATGCAGGCAGCGTAATTGTTCAGCGGGTAGTCGGTTCCCCACATCGTGCGGTCCCTCGTGTTGATCACCGTGCCCACCGGTACAGCCGGAAACATCAACTTCAGGAGTGCAGCAGCTCGATCTTTAGATTGGCGGCTTGCGTCAGCGCCGTATCCCAGTAATCGTACAGGTTCTGCATGTCGGTGGAGTCCGCCGGGCGGAAGAACGCCTTGCTCTGGGCTAGCCATAGACTATACAGGTGGAGCATGCCCTTGAACCCGATCGTGGGGTTGTCCCCGACGTAGCCCTCCATGGTCACGTAAGCCTGCTGAATCGTCACATCGTTCAGCTTTGTGAACTGCATCTGGCGCTGTCGGCCTGAGGGCGGTAGGCTGATCCTCTGGTGTGGTTGACAGAGCGCTACGGATACCAAACGGTTGTACACCGGACGGTTTAAGCCTGCTTCCTAGGGAACAAAGCCGAAAACCTGACCTCCAGTTTCCTTCGCCAACCGACGAAAAGGTAAATAGCCCGTTGTCCACTTCTTATGAAAACCTGCCAGCCGAGTTATACCTTTTGCGAAGGCACATCCTCCCGGCACGCTGTTCCTTCCGCTCAAGTAATTGACCACAGATGCTCCGATTTCGATATGCTGCATTACTTTCTCCAAGCCGAAGTATCGCGCCAAAACCTGGAACAGTATGCCGGAGAACTGAGCCGGTTGGCGGACGACTCCGCGCGAGCGATTCAGCAGGCCGAAGTGGCAGCCCAAAACAAAAGCGATTTTCTCGCCATGATGAGTCACGAGATCCGGACGCCGCTCAACGGGATTATTGGCATGACTTCGATTCTCTTGGCGCGAGACTTGGACGCTTCGGAACGAGACTGCGTGGAAACAATCAGGAACTCGGGGGAGGCGCTTCGGAGAATCATTGATGATGTCCTCGACTTCTCGAAGATTGAAGCGAATCGCCTGGAACTGGAGTGCATTGAGTTTGATCTGGAGCAGGCGATTCGGGAAGCTGTCCAGATTCTGCAGGTGGCGGCAGATCGAAAGTCGTTGAAGATTCACGTGCAAGTGGCTGAAAACGTTCCGAAAGCAATCCGCAGTGATGCTGTGCGGCTGCGTCAGATTCTCATGAACCTGAT
The DNA here is from genome assembly GCA_019239585.1 of Acidobacteriaceae bacterium. Classification (GTDB taxonomy): domain Bacteria; phylum Acidobacteriota; class Terriglobia; order Bryobacterales; family Bryobacteraceae; genus Bog-105. Next base: position 597 of record JAFAZU010000441.1, on the reverse strand, counting down.
GAGCAATGCCGTCAAGTTCAGTCCATCCGCCGAGCCGTGCGCACCAGGGGCAATTTACCTGCGCGTTGATGTGCATCCTTCCGCGACCGGCGAGTATGTTTTGCTTTTTACCGTAACTGATGAAGGGGTTGGCATGACGGAGGAACAGCAAGCGAAATTGTTCAAGCCTTTTAGCCAGGCGGATGCCTCGACGGTGCGCAAGTTCGGCGGCACCGGATTGGGGCTTGCCATTTGCAAACGACTAGCGGAACTAATGGGCGGTTCCATCGGCGTAAAAAGCCGTTTAGGGGAAGGCTCATCATTCTGGTTTACGGTCCGGGCTTTGCCTGGGCAACAAACGACCGCAGACCGGGAGCTGCAAGTTGCAGGCCAAGATGGTCCGGCTCCACTCGGGGAGGGCAGCGAGCGGATACTGCTGGTCGAGGACAATATGGTCAATCAGAAAGTAGCTGTTCTGATGCTGAAGCGGTTAGGTGTGGAGGCCGATATCGCCAATAATGGAGCCGAGGCCCTCCAAGCGATAGAGTCGGCCCATTATCGACTTGTCCTAATGGATTGCCAGATGCCCGAGATGGACGGATTTGAGGCGACGCGCCG
>JAFAZU010000428.1 GCA_019239585.1 Acidobacteriaceae bacterium | reverse complement strand
TTCCAAAGACATGTTACCGACGACAAGGTAGTCTCCATTTGCGTTTGGAGCGCTCACATAGTAGATAGAGCTGAAAGGAACAAAGCTGGGCGGGATACTTAAACAGCTTGTAGCGCCCGTGGGCGTGGTGCTTTGTGCCCATGCTTGCGACACGGCGCTCCCCAGAACTAAGACGAGTGGGACCCCGATGCGGCAGACAGTAGACAGGTATCGTAACGGACGCACAAAAGGAAGGTAGCCTCCTAACGGAAGACCTCTCATGCCAGAGCGACTCGCGGTGTTTCTTGAGGGTTGGATCGTTCTTAATCTGAGCTTCGTAACAGAACTGCATCAGAATTGTCCGACCCTAAGTAGCGGTTTTTGTGCTGTTTGCGAGCGCTTCACAGAGAGAAAGATTTGTTGGGCCGAACTCTCTCATAGAGGCTATGCTCTTGCTCAACGTCAAAGCCGGAATCTGCGCTGCGGTACTTGCCGGGTCCGTGGTCGTACGAGCACAACAGGTGCAGACGGCACAACCCGTCATCGATCAACACACACTCCAAACGCTTCTGGATCGTCTGGCAGCGGATGAGGCCCGGATCAAAGAACTCGAAAACAAACTAACTCGCCAAAGCGGGCCGGAGGCGAGCCCGGTCGTGAGTGCGCCCAAGCCGTCCGAAGCAACCGAACCGCCCCCCGAACAGGCTGATGCTTCCCCCTCATCTAGTGATGGGTCTGCGGAAGCAGCCAGCGATCCACATGATCACATGGAGCTTCCGGGCGGCGGTCCCACCCTCAAAATACGCGGGTTCCTGGATTTAAATGCCGGTATCGGCAGCGCTGCGAATCCGCTGCTGTTTCCACTCAACGCTCCCTCTCACGCCACCTTTCAATCGGGGCAATTTGACCTGTTCATCTCTTCAAAGCTATCAGAAAAACTGAGCTTCGTAAGTGAGCTTGTAATCGATTCCGACACCAGTAACGCCTGGGGACTGGACATCGAACGCATGCAACTGACTTATCGCCCAAGCGAATACTTCGAAATCAGCGGCGGACGGTACCACACGGCTATCGGCTATTACAACACTGCCTTTCACCACGGTACATGGTTCCAGACGGCAACCGGCCGCCCTTTCATGTATTCCTTCGAAGACCAAGGCGGCCTTCTTCCCGTCCACTCGGTTGGGCTATCCATGTCCGGGTTGGTGCCGGGCACGCGAAAATGGGGGCTTCACTGGATCGCCGAAGCGACAAACGGCCGCGCATCCGATCTCGCTAAAGCACCGGTTCAGAACTTCCTCGCTGACAGGGATAACAAGGGCTACAACTTGGCCGCCTATATCGCGCCGGAGTGGGCGCACGGGATACAAATCGGCGGTTCGTACTACCACGACAGATTAAATCCTTCCGGTATTCCGCATGTGGAACAGAGCATCAAGAGCCTGTATGCCGTGTACACTACGCCGACCTGGGAGTTTCTCAATGAAGGGGTGTTGCTCGACAACCGAATGGTCGGACAAAACCATGTCTTTCGAACGCCCCTGATGTACAGCCAGATTTCGCGCAAATTCGGCGCCTATCGGCCTTATTTCCGCTATCAATATGTCAGTTCTCCCATCAACGATCCCGTGAACGCATATCTCGGCAGGATGATGGGTCCCTCAGTAGGGTTGCGCTGGGATGTTGCCGATTACGCTGCGTTCAAGTTGCAATATAACCGCTTCGATCAGCTCGGCGTAAAACCATCGAACGGCCTTGATGCCCAGATGGCATTTACGTTCTGAAGACAGTCATGCTCCGGCAACTCATACCATTGCTCATTGTGATATCCCTGCTGGCGCCCGAGGTGTCTGGAGGAAAGTCCGAAGGTGTCGTTGATCTCGTCATAGTTGTGAACAAATCCAGCGCCGTTCATGCGCTCTCTTCGGACGACTTGCGAGCGATCTACTTGGGAGAGAAATCCGCTTGGTCCGACGGCCGGAAAGTCCTGCCGGTCGCATTTGGGCCGGGAAGCCCCGAACTGCACCTGCTTCTTAAGGCGGTCTGCCGAATGTCGGAAGCCGACTACAAAAGGTACTTCATACAAATGAGCTTTGAAGGCAAAACAGTGGTACAACCTCGTATCTTAAGCTCGTCAGCGGCGGTGCGAACCTTTGTAGGGTCAAACCCTGGAGCGATCGGTCCCATTCACTCCAATCAAGTGGACGACCGTGTGAGCATCGTCAAGCTGAATGGCGCGCCAGGGGAGCCAGCCTACAAGCTCTCCGGCCAGCGGTAGAGAGTTGCAGATGAGACACATGAGCATCACCGCTAAGATTTGGCTGAGTATCGGAATCTTTATTCTGGGCTCAATTGTCACGATGGCCCTCGGCCAGATCCAGGGCCGCGATGAGGGACGGAGTTTGCGCCAAACCTCCGATGTGCTATTCCCTGCCGTGCAGAGCGCGCAAGAAGCCGAAGCCGCTTTTCACCGTGCTGTCCGGGGTTTCAACAAGGCTGTTATTGTTCAGAGCGCTTCCGAACTGGAAGGCGCCGCCGAGGACTGTCGCGTCACGATCGGAAGCCTGAGGGGAATAGCCCGTATGATAGGGCTGGCACATGGGCGATCCAGTCAGGCAAAAGGATTGGCTATACGCATTGAGCAGTTTCTCAAAGATGCAAGCCAAACCTATGGCGACATTCTCGAAAATCCGGCAGATATCACGCCGCAGGCGCAGGCGCGCATGCGCGACCTCGCGGAACGTATCACGTCCCTCAACGCGGCGCTGAGAAGCGCAAGAGAGGAATTCTCCCAGGACTTACACCAGCAGCTTAGCGCGGTCCAAGCTCAGTCGGCGCACCAGCGCATGATTGCGCTCATCGTTTTGGGGATTACGCTTGCTGTTGCGGCCGTGCTGGTCAATTTCACAATCCGTCGCGCGATTACCGGCCCGCTACTCCGCATAAACGCCGAACTGAGCCATGAAAAAGAGCGGGCTGAAGACGCAAGCCGGGCCAAAAGCGAGTTTCTCGCCAATATGAGTCACGAAATTCGAACACCGATGAACGGCGTTATAGGCATGACGGAGTTAGTGCTCGAAACGGAACTGAATCAAGAGCAGCATGAGTATGTGAGTACCGTCAAGTCTTCAGCAGAAGCTCTGCTAACTGTTATTAACGATATACTCGATTTCTCAAAGGTTGAGGCCGGCAAACTCGACCTTGAAGAAGTACCTTTCGAGCTGTCGGAGACGCTGTGGGGAGCACTGAACCCGCTGAGTATCTCCGCCGATCAGAAGGGGCTCGAGCTCCTGCTTGAAATCGATGCCGAACTGCCGCAAACTGTCCTTGGCGATCCTGGCCGTTTGCGCCAGATCATTACGAACCTAGCCGGAAATGCCCTAAAGTTTACTCAGCAGGGCGAGATTTTTATAGCTGTAAAGCTCCAATCTCGGGAGGAGAATCAAGCCGTCTTGCATTTCTCTGTGAAAGACACAGGTATTGGTATCTCTCAGGAGAAGCAGTCGGCGATCTTCGAACCGTTCACGCAGGCTGATGGGTCAACAACGCGCCGCTATGGTGGCACAGGACTGGGTCTAACGATTTCACGCCAGCTTGTCAACATGATGGGTGGAAGGCTTTGGGTAGAGAGCTGCCCCGGCGTGGGAAGCACTTTTCACTTTACTGCCAACTTTGGAATTGCGCGGTGCGCGCCGGAGCACGTATCCACGGGATTGAGCCCCCTCGAAGGGATCTCGGTCCTGATCGTGGATGATAACCTGACGAACCGCACCATTCTGGAGAAAATGGTCGCGCGTTGGGGAATGAGGCCCATGCTGGCTGATAACGGGAGAGCGGCTATTGCTGCTCTCGAGCGGGCGGAAGCAAACGGAAATCGCTTTGACCTGATCCTGCTCGACGTCTGTATGCCCGAAATGGATGGCTTCAAGCTGTGCGAGTACGTTCGCAGGCAGCCGGAGATGATGGGGTTGACGGTGATGATGTTAAGCTCCGCCGCGCGTCGTGAGGATGTTGTACGGTGTCGCGAACTGGGCATAGCCGCGTATCTTACCAAACCGCTGGGGCAAAAGGAACTAAGACGGACCGTTCAGAACGTCCTGGATCAAACGGCGCGTAAAAGCAGCGAGGCGAGGAGTGCAGCGCACACACGCCTATCTGCACCCGACAAAAATTTACGGGTGCTGCTTGCCGAAGACAATGAGGTCAACCAGCGACTGGCGACGGCACTGCTCAAAAAACATGGCTACACGGTTTCGGTCGCGAAAAACGGAGCCGAAGCCATTTCGGCTTTCGAAACCGGGCAGTTCGATCTCATCCTTATGGATATTCAAATGCCTGTCATGAGTGGATTGGAAGCCACAGCGAACATCCGGGCACAAGAGCAGCTCACAGGCGGTCATATTCCTATCATCGCCTTGACTGCGCACGCCATGAGCGAGGATCGCGATCTGTGCCTTCAGGCGGGAATGGATGATTTTATATCGAAGCCCATTAAGATCAAAACGCTCCTGCAAGCTATTGATGCTGTCTCGCTCCGGTCATTCCGTGACGGACTGGTTGAAGCGGAATACGCCTCCAGCAACAACTGTTTCTGTTAACGGTCGTTTAAACCGCCGTCCACTACTAGCGTCTGTCCCGTGATGAAATCTGGCCCTGTCAGAAAAAAGTAAACCGTTTCGGCGATCTCTTCCGGCCGTCCTGCCCGGCGCATCGGAGTCGCATCAATCATCTTCTGCACGCGCTCATCGACATCGCCCTCAAAGGGAATCACGCCCGGCGCAACGGAATTGACTGTGATCTGCGGTGCCAACGCTTTCGCCAAGCCCTTGGTCATCATGATCACGCCCGCTTTAGAAGCATTGTAGTGAACGTGTTCGGCCCAGGGGCGAACTCCGCCTAGGGAGCTAATATTGACAATGCGCCCGCTTCCCTGCTCTTTCATCTGTTTGGCGCCTTCCTGGCAGCAGAAGAACGTCGCTTTCAGATTGACGTCGTGAATAAAATCCCAGTCTTCTTCGGTGATCTCCAGCGGATCTACGCGCGTGAACCGGGCCGCATTGTTGACCAGATACCGAAGCGGGCCAAAACGTTCCCGAACTTCCGAAAACAACCGCCGGATCTGTCGGACCTCCGCTAAATTCGCCTGAAAGATCGGAGCGCCGCCGCACTCCCGCGAAACTTCCTCAGCCTCACGACGTGACTGGCCATAATGAATCGCCACTTCAAAACCGCGACGGCTTAACTCGATGGCAATCACCCGACCAATCCGCTTTGCTGCGCCGGTTACCAGTACGCGTCGGCCAGGGTCCGCCATCACGCCGCAACTGCCGAAAATTCAGAGACAGCTTTCACGGAAGCGGCAATGTCCTTAGGCGTATGAG
>JAFAZU010000314.1 GCA_019239585.1 Acidobacteriaceae bacterium | reverse complement strand
GTCAAGAACGAGCGGAATGCCGGCCCGGTCCAGCACCTCTACGCCGGGCATGTCGATTTGCCGCTTCCGTGCATAGCCGATATAGAAGGGGAAAAAATTCAGATAGTCGTAAACACGCCCGGTATAGCGATCATATTCGACGTTGCCCCGAATTACCGTATGCTGCCCTGTGTCGAGCATGGACCACGACGGAGCTGAAAGGCTGATTCCGCGCGTGTAGAAATTTTCAAACACCACGCCATTCTCGGCAAAAATGTGCGAGAACCAGGGCAGGCGGGACTTCCCCGTAGCTGGATCAGCCTCCCGCATCGTACGGTACAGAAGGTCGCCGGTTAAGCCGTCAATCTTTAAAATGACAATCCGGCGCACTTTAACTTCAGGGTGGTCTTGAGCGAAAGCGGCAATGCCCCAGAGTCCGAACAGTGCCGTAAGGATAAACCGCTTCACTTCAGCGATTCTATGCCCTTTGGCGTCGAAGGGCGTAGAACAGGGCCAGCAGCACGCGCCGAATCCGCTACAACCGGCCCAGAAAGGGCGCGAACGGGCCCATCGCCCTGCCGGAACGCAATAATAGCAACAGCGCAATCGGCCTGCACACGTTCATCATGGGAAAGGCTTTTCAAACGCTCCAGTGTGGCAACCGCATGTGACTTGATCTGCGGTGAATGGATGCCGGGCATTACATCCTGTAAGTGGAGGACAGAAGATTCTATCTGCGCGCTGTCGAAAGCGACTTCCGGCTCCGTTCCATTCTTGACTACCAAATCCAAAAATTGGAGATGATAGCGAAGGCGACGCTCCTCATCGAGAGCGGCAAAGGTCAGCTGCTCCGGCTTGACCCGATGCGTATACATTCCGAGCGTTCCCATGTGCAGTATATTGTGCATCACGCTGGACTTTGTTGATTCTCCGAAGTCAGCCAGTTCGGCTCGGCGCTCCTTTTCGAGGCGCGCCGCTAACGCGCTACCCTCCCCGGACTGCTCTTGCAACTGAGCAAAATGCGCGCGGGCCGTCTCAATTTCGCGAGCTGCGGAAGCAGCCAGCGGATTGACAGCCAGCGACTCAGCTCGATCCTGTAACTCCCGGCGCAGGGCGGGATCGAGCTGGTGATCCAGAGCCAGCTCTGCACGAAATTGCGAGTAGCAATCCAGCCGTGCGTCCTGATCGACTGCAATCCCATGGCGCGACCACAGCATGTTGTAGGCCATCGCGCCCGCATAGTAATACCAGTTTGTAAAATGCGAAATGCCGATCACGCCTGCCGTAATCTCATTAATCGAGCGTTGCGTCATCTCATGCCGCCGGATATGGAGCTTATCGCGAAAGTCAATCAACAACAGAGGCTGCCTCGGATAATTGAGGCTATACACGCCTAATGGAACAAGAGTGATTTGTTTGCTCCCCGCCTCGCCCTCCGGCAGAAGCACGCCATTCTCGTCAACGGCGCGAAAGTAAGAAAGATGCTGTTCTTGCTTGAGCCAGCGGTCGGTCCATGGGTTCTTTATATTCAAAATCTTCCAGATTGGTTTCAGCGAGGTGCCGCCTGCCGGAAGAGAGCCGTTGATGGGAAACCAAAGAATTGCATGCTGGTTCTGCGCTCCCGCTAAATTCACCCCCTCAAAATAAAGACCGGTCTTTTCAGCAAGCTGCCGTAGGATCTCCCAATTCCGGCTCCGGATGCGTTCACCCACGTAACTGTTTTCTTCTCCAAACCGGGCAGCATGGCTGTCATTTACTAATCCGCCAAGCATGCTTTTGCGAAGCTCCAGCCGGGCAATAACTGTATTTAACTCCTCCGAAGTAAGCGCGGAAGAGTCACTCGACATGGGAGCTTTCCGTAGATGGCTGATGGCTGCTTCGAGGTGCAGCCGCTCGTAATCCACTTGGTTTGCCCAGAAACTTCTCGATGTCGCTCTTACTCCTCTGGCAAGCGGATCGAAAGCGGTCCACTGTATCAGATTCCGACTTAGGGCGGACAAGGTGGGATGCTGGGGCGCATTGAGGTTAATTAATGGAGTTAAGTCGCGGGAGTTAACTAATTGGGAGCCATCCCCCACACGCCAGTAGAAAAATGGGACGGCGGAGAGTATTTTTTGCCCGATACCGAGCTGGCTTGAGGAGAGCAGCCACACATAAGTGATTCGGTCGTTTTCAGGCGAACGGTCGCCCAATGTATCGCGCAAGACAGAAATCAGCGGCAGATCCTCCCATCCTTTCTTACCCGCCACACACCCTTGGCAGAACAAGGTTAGTAATTGGGATGTGTTAGTAAGGGAGTTGGAAGTCCAATAATAAGCCGCTTCGTTTGTACCGAGCTGATTGGTGTTTAGCAGCCGCTGTGGTGGATTCTCGGCAGGGGCGACGATGGCGCAAGTACACAAAAGCACAACACCGATCGCACGAAAAATCAGATACACCTAGACTCCCTGCTCCCTAGATACGATAGGTAAGCAATTTAAGTTCCACAACCTAATCTAACTCAGAATTCATGCTAAGTTAGGAATGAGTGCATCTCGACACAGCCTTGAATTTGGCTTGGTTCCTGCTTGGAGCCATGGCGCTAGTCATTACTCTAGCCCTGTCTCGCCGTGCCTCGTTTAGCAGTAAACAACTTCATTTTATTGGCGTGGCGGCCATTGTCGTTGCGCTATTTCCCTATATCTCAGCTACCGATGACGTGCTGCGGATCGAGCATTTCAATACGCAGGGGACGCACTCTAATGGAAGTAAGGGTAAGGCCGGCGACGATCTGCTCCGGCTTTACGAAACTCTCGATTCTCCGCTGATCTGCGGCGTTTGCCGGATCGTCTTGACTCTCATTTTCGTTTCGCTGTTGGCCGCTCCCGTCGGGCATTTGCTCCGACGCAGCATACCGCTCGAAGCTGGCCGTTCACCCCCACTACTGCCGTACCCGGCTCAACAATAGAAATTCAAAAAGGTAATTGAGGAGGACAGATGCTGCGCCACCGATGGCGTGTATCAATCAGTCTCCTGTTTGCTGCCGGATGTGTAGCTCAAACGGCCGCTCCCCCACGAGCTTTAAATTGGCAGGAGACTGTAGAAAAATTCAGAGCAAGCAACCCGACATTGCTCGCAGGAAAAGTGAATATCGAAGAAGCGCGTGCGGAGGAGATTACGGCCTATCTGCGGCCCAATCCGGATCTCAACCTCGGATTAGACCAGATCACGCCGTTTTCGGGCAATCCCTATTATCGCCCGCTCTCTAATACTTACGCTTTCGGCGGTATTAGCTATTTGCATGAGCGGCAGCACAAGCGTGAACTGCGTCTCGAAAGCGCGCAGAAAGCAACCCTGATCGCGATCTCAACGCAGGACGATTTGGAACGCAATCTCCTGTTCAATTTGAGGGATGCATTTAACCGCGTGCTGCTGGCGAAAGCGGTGGTTCAGATCGCGCAACAGAACATTAGTTATTACGACCGCTTAATTAATATCAACCGTGACCGTTTTAAAGTTGGCGCGATTGCCAAGGTGGACTTTCAGCGTGTGGAATTGCAGCGGGCCCAATTTGTCAGCGACTTTCAAACCGCACAGGTCAACCTGCGCACCGCTAAGATCGATCTTCAGCAGTTACTGCGGGACCGGACCCCTGTTGACCAGTTTGATGTAAACCAGGTATTTGAATTTTCCGAGCCGGTCACGACCCTCGAAGAGCTTCGCAGTATTGCGCTCGCCGCTCGCCCGGATCTTAAAGAGGCGGAACAGACTGCCGACAAGGCAAAAACCGACCACCGCCTAGCGGTCGCTAACGGATCAACAGATCCGACCTTTGGCCTCAGCGGCTCCCATCAACCTCCGCCGTTGAATACCTACGTCGGCGTGAGCGTCAGCATCCCGCTGCGGATCTTTGACCGCAATCAGGGCGAAAAACTGCGCACGCAGCTCGACGTAGGTAGAACAGAAAAGTTGCAGGATGCCGCACAGATCGCCACGCTGCACGATGTAGATGCAGCCTATGCCACCTTGCAGAGCACGCTGACATTGTTGCGGCCTTATAAAACCCAGTATCTGAAAGAGGCGGAGGATATTCGAGGAACGGTTTCATTTGCCTTTGAGAAAGGCGCGGCCTCGCTTCTCGATTTCCTGGACGCGCAACGGGAATACCGTGACACGCAATTGGCGTATATCAATCTGATCGGGGCATATTTCTCGGCGGCGAATCAAATTAATTTTTCAGTAGGACGTGAGGTAATTCAATGAGAAGGACGGTCCTTCTTACCGCTTGCCTATCACTAATGGTGCTGGCTGGCTGTCAATCAAAGGCAAAAGTAGACGAAGCGGCACAAGCGCCTCCCCAGGCGAAGGTCGTCGAAGAGCCTGACTTAAATCTTGTTAAGGTCAGTCATCCGGAGCGATTTGCGCTAGTGACAGCGGAAGAGCGCGAGGAGCGTCCGCAGATACGCGCCACCGGCACGGTCAACCCTGATGTGGACCTGTCAATTCCTGTGGTCTCCCTAGCTTCCGGGCGAGTGGCTGGCCTTTATGCAAAGCTGGGCGATGACGTCCAAAAGGGCCAGTTGCTGCTCAAAGTTCAAAGCAACGATATCGCTAACGCGTTTCAGACTTATGAGCAAGCAAAGGCGGATGAACTGCTGGCCCGCAAACAACTGGACCGCGCCAAAATTCTTTATGATCGCGGCGCTATCTCCCTGAACGACCTGCAAATCGCCGAAGACACGGAAGCGAAAGCGGTGGTCGGCGTCAATACAGCCGCGCAGCAGATACGCACTCTGGGCGGAGATCCCGATAAGACCGATGCCGTGGTTAGCATCTATGCGCCCGTGTCCGGCACGATTGTCGAGCAGAATGTGGCCCCGGCAGGCAGTGTGCATACACCCGATAATCAGCAGAACCTTTTCACCATTGCCAATCTTTCCCGCGTCTGGGTGCTGTGCGATGTTTATGAGAACGATTTGCCTATCATCAAAATAGGAGACACGGCCGATATTCGCTTGAATGCCTATCCCGACCGTATCTTTCATGGCCGGATCAGCAATATTGGAAAAGTTCTCGACCCCAACATTCGCACTGTGAAAGTTCGTATCGAACTGGCAAATCCAGGCATGATGTGAGTCGGTATGTTTGTCACTGCCACTTTCTACGGATTGCATGGGCGTAAGAATGCTGTCGTTCCTACCGGGGCCATTTTGCACTTGCACGACCGGGACTGGGTCTTCATTCCCGACGATCAGGGCC
>JAFAZU010000088.1 GCA_019239585.1 Acidobacteriaceae bacterium | reverse complement strand
CCTAAATGCTCCCCATCACAGCGCGCCGACATGAATCCAATCAGGTTATCTTTATTCGCCGGAGTGAACGGCGCAATCAGCATAAACTCAGGCTGCGTCTCGCTCGGGGTGGTTGCCACCACATACGTGGGCTGCACCTGTACCGCCCCGCTATCCCCTTGTCGGCTGCCGCCAGTCCGGGCCAGATCCCATAAATCGGCGCGATTATAAAACGTCTCCGCGTCGCTCATGTGAAATGTCCGGTAAATTCCTGCTTGAATGCTGAACAAGGTTTCCGGATACCGCGCATGCGCCCGCAGGTCCGCGGGCATGACCGAAGCGGGCTTGAACAACTGTGGAAACAACTTGGAATAGGCTTGTATCAAAACATCTCCCCCATCGAACACATACAGGTTCGTTTCTCCGCTGTAAGCATCGATGGTCGCCTTGACCGAGTTCCGAATGTAATTGATGGTCCTTCCATCCGGCATCTCGATCTCGCGCGAGTACGGATGCGCATCCGAAGTCATATAACCATCGACCATCCATACCAGCCTCCCGGTCTTCGTGACTACCAGGTACGGATCGCTGTCCCATGTCAGAAATCCGGCCAGCGTGGAAAGCCTTTCGATGATCGCCCGGTGAACCATCATCCGGCTCCGGTCGGTCAGATAGTTCGTCAGCAGCGTATTCAGATCTCCGTAATAGACTGCCGCAGCCAGCCGCATCAGCGGTGAAACGAAGAATCCGCCCGTGCCGCGATAAGTCGTATTCACCGGTTCCTGCGAGCCGGAGGGATAGTTAAACTCCGGCTGCCGGGTATCAACAAACACCGGCTCATGCGCCACTTCGCTGTAATAAATCTCGGGCTGCGTAAACGTCAAGCTAGGGGTATTCACGACCGGCGGCGCGTCTTCAATAAACAGGACGGGCAATCCATCGGGAGTAATGCGATTTGCCTCCGCCATGACAATACCGTACCCATGCGTGTAAATCAGATGCGGATTAATCCATCGATTCCGCGCTTCACCTAGCTGCCGGATGTCCAGCTCTCGCGGCGAAACCAGCACCTGGCGGATCTGGCCGTTAATCGTGTAGCGGTCCACATCCGTATCGGCATAGATATAGGGCCGCAATGGTTGGATCTGTGAAACGGTGTCGTGAAAGGCCCGCCAGTCCCACAACCGCACATTGTCAAGCAGCGCCTTGTGCTTTGCATAGCTGATCGGAATCTCGGACTTCGCGTTCAGCGTCGTTTCCCGGACCTGCTGATTCAAGCGGTAGGCGGAGCGTGTGGCCCGGATATGGTGCTGAATATAAGACCGCTCTAACGCCAGCTCATTTGGGCGCACATACAGACCGGCAACAATCGACGGTAAAATGAACCGCACCGGTAGAATCAGCAATAACAGCAATGCCAGTCTCCCGCGCCGCGCCAGCACCAGAACAGCCGCCGCGAGCGCCCCCAAAATCATCAGCCATTGCAAGGGCAGCGTGAGGTGATCCGCGATCCAGTCAACGCCCATTAGATATGTGCCATGATCTTCGAGCAGCATTCCATACCGCGCCAAGTAGTAATGCACCGCCAAGCCAAGCAGAAACAGTGCCGTCACCAAGCGCACAAAAGAAGAACCAAAGAGGCTGCCGAACGAAATTCGCTCAAACTCAAATGTCAGTGTCGAACCCATTCCCGGCAAACGCTTGCTAAAGTTCTCCGCATTGGACGCCAGCCAGTAGATGATGAGCGTAAACACTGCTCCTACCAGCACCACTCGCAGCAGAGTATTGTAAAACGGCAAGCTGAAGAAGTAAAAGTGCAACGGCTTGCCGAAAATCGGATCGACAAATTCAGACGAAGACGACGGCAGACGCAGCCCGCCTAAAAACCGTACCACCGTCCAGCTGTTCACCGTCGCATTGGCGACGATCAGGGCCAATACCGCTAAAACCAGCGCGGCAATTTTAGACAGCAGCGACCGGCTCAGAAATCCAAACAGAGGCGTCCGCGCGTCACCGCGCACGCCCAGCCGGTACGCCGTCCAGAACGCGCCGAATAACA
>JAFAZU010000083.1 GCA_019239585.1 Acidobacteriaceae bacterium | reverse complement strand
ACCGGTTCAGATTCTCGATACGCAGGAGCGCGGCGAACAGCTCAAACGCGAAGGCGTTGTGATTCGTACTTATGATCTATGGAAGACCTACATCATGGGTGACCAGGAGATCCACGCTGTTTCAGGCGTCGATGTGGAGATCCGGCGTGGCGAGTACGTAGCGATCATGGGGCCGTCCGGTTCCGGAAAATCAACGCTCATGAACCTGATCGGCTGTCTGGATACACCCACGAAAGGTCTTTATTATCTTAACGGGAAACTCGCCAGCGACATGGAAGATGATGAGTTGGCCCGCATCCGCAACAAAGAGATTGGGTTCGTTTTCCAGACCTTCAATCTGCTGGCCAGAGCCTCGGCGCTGCACAACGTGGAGCTACCTCTCATCTATGCCGGCATCAGCGCGCAGGAGCGGCTGGCGCGGGCTCGCGAAGCGCTACGATCCGTTGACCTGGAGCAGCGCATGTATCATAAACCCAATGAACTGTCAGGCGGACAAAGGCAAAGAGTTGCCATTGCCCGTGCATTAGTTAATAAACCGTCTATTCTCTTGGCCGATGAACCGACAGGCGCATTGGACACAAAGACCGGTAACGAAATTATGGCGCTTTTCGAGCGGCTCTATCAGGAGGGAAACACCATCGTTCTGGTTACCCATGAGGCGGATATTGCCGCACACGCTCACCGAATTATCCACATTCGCGACGGAAAGGTCGATCGCGATGAGCGTACTCAGCGTTAGGAATGTAATACTGAATTCAATAATGTCTTCCAAACAAATTTAAATTGCTGTAGTCTTTTGACCCAGTTTATCGATATCATCTTTATACATAAGTTTTGGGATGTGAATTAATCCAAATTCGTAGCTGAAATTGATTCGGCTTTACTGAAATTAGTCTTATTTCAGTAATTTTTCAAACACTTGTATACAGCAATGAGCGCTAGCGAACCTTCCAACACGGATCAAGGGAATCCTCCACGCATTTTAATGGCGGAAGACAATCAAATTAATCAGCGTGTGGGTAAGCTCATTCTGCAGCGTGCCGGATTCAACATTGACTTGGTAAGCGATGGCTACGAAGCCTTGGAGGCGCATAAAGCTAAGCCTTACGATTTGATATTGATGGATTGTCAAATGCCTACTATGGACGGGTTTGAAGCCAGCCGTCAGATCCGGTCCTTAAATCAGCGCCAGCCGGTTATTGTCGCAGTAACCGCTAACGCTTTGGTCGGTGAGCGCGAACGTTGTTTAAGCGCCGGCATGGATGATTATTTGTCCAAACCGTTCCAGGCCGAGCAGTTGGTAGCGGTTGTTAAGAAGTGGATGGCTAGTAAGCGCCGGACAACTGATTGATGATTTTCACCGTTTCCAGAGCAGCAAAAGAGTAAACATCAGCAGCCAAAGAAAGTCCAAGTAATGCCAGCAAATGGACACGCTTCTGGCTACCACCCGGGTTGTCATTTGAAATCGGGGGCCGCTGGCTGGTTCTTTTGTCCGAATTAACAAATAAGCGAGTCCGATCAATCCGGCAACAATATGAATGCCATGTAATCCGCTGAACAGAAAAATAAACCAGGAATGCGGATTATTGGCGAGAACAACTCCTGAGTGGAGGATCTGAAAGCCGGCAGCTGCCTGCCCCACCAGAAATGCTACAGCTAGTCCGGTAGTCCATCTGATTAAGCGATGGAACCCGATCTGATCGTTCTGAGCTAGGCGTTGTCGAGCTTTTTCAAAAGTAAAGGAGCTTACCACTAAGATTGCGGTAGTCAACCAAAGAATGGGTGAGATTTTCAAATGCCCCCAGAATCTGGGAGCTAGTGAACGGTAGAAAAATACGGCAATCATAGCGCCAAAGGTCATGGTGACCGTGGCTAAAATAACAATAACCGTCACAAGAGATAGCGAGTTCATCTCATGTTCGCGAGTCACTCCGTCTTTACTAAGCTGCGCTCCAACCGACATAAAACTGCGTTCCTACCAAAAGGGTAATAAACTTTCCCTGAGCTTATGCTGTAATCGAAAGAACATGCGCAGGTCTTCTTTTATTCTCCAATGTGTATTCACATTACTGTTTAGCGCCATGTCGCTTGTTGCCTCCGAGGATCGGCTGCATGGCGGGTTTCGAAATGCGGAAAAGGATGGCTGGATTTTTGTGCATCTGGAGGGAAGACCTTCGGCTATTGGCTTCCAGCACGGTTATCTTCTAAGGCAGGAAATCGAGGATTCCAAGCGAGCCATTGAATTGAGCACGACGCATGGCGTTCAACACTCATGGAGCGAGCTGCGCAGCGTGGCCCAAAAACTGTTTGTCCCGAAATTAACGGATGAATACCGCCAGGAGTTGCAGGGCATCGTTGACGGATTGAAGGCTCAAGGATCAAAGCTCAATCTGCTTGATCTAGTAGCAATGAACGCCTACATGGAATACTCTTACTACTACGATGCAGCCAAGCGTCTGGAGGCAAAAGGCGTTGCTAAAAGCCATGCGCCGGAACATTGCAGCGCGTTTGTCGCAACCGGCAGCTATACGAAAGACGGGCGGATTGTGCTGGGCCATAATAACTGGACTGACTACCTGACAGGCACGCGCTGGAACATGATTTTTGATATTGCTCCTGCATCGGGACATCGATTCATCATGGACGGAATGCCGGGCCTGATCCACAGCGCCGATGACTTCGGTATTAATGATAGCGGCATGGTCATTACGGAAACCACGATTGGCAACTTCTTCGGGTTCGACCAAAACGGCACACCTGAGTTCGTACGCGCGCGGAAAGCCATGCAGTATTCGGAATCTATCGATGATTTCGCGCGCATCATGAAGGACGGCAACAACGGCGGCTACGCGAACACATGGCTAGTAGCAGACCGCAAGACGAACGAGATCGGACGCCTGGAACTTGGTTTAAAGAATGTGACTTTGGACCGCACCAAAGACGGCTATTTCGTCGGCTCCAATTTTCCCATTAATCCCAAACTGACCGCCGAGGAAACTGAGTTTCCCGCCAATGATCCCAACACGCCCAATCAGGTCCGTCATCGCCGATGGGATCAACTGATGGCCGAAAACAAGGGAAAGATCGACGTCGAACTGGGGAAAAAGTTTGAGACTGATCATTACGATGTTCTTACGAAGGAAATTGATCCGAACGAGCGAACCATCTGCGGCCACATCGATAAATCAAGCCGGGGCTTAAAAGGCTGGCAAGATCCTTACGGACCGGCTGGAGTGGCTGAAGCCAAAGTGACGGATAGCGCCATGGCCGAAAAGTTGTCCTTTGTCGCTGGAATGGGGCACCCCTGCGGAGTAGAGTTCCATACTGCAGAGTTCTTCAGGAAGCACAAGGAATTTTCTTGGCAGAAGAGTCTGCTGCAAGATGTAAAGGCACATCCCTGGACGACCTTTGAAGCGGCAGCTCCGGTTCAAACTGCTGCTGCCGGACGATAGGCATCGCCGCAAAGTCATAAACATGAGGCGCTTCGGCTTCGCTCGCCCCAGTGAGGCGTATTTTGAGAAGCGTACGCTCCGCCGTCATGCTCGCGTGCTGCACCTGTGGGCGCTCGGGGTCGGCGCAGTGATTTCGGGCGACTTCTTCGGCTGGAATTTTGGATTAAGCGAAGGTGGCTTCGGAGGCATGCTGATTGCGTTGGCGATTATGACGGTTCTGTTTACGGGACTGTGCTTCAGCATCGCGGAAATGTCCCCGGCGCTGCCGCACACCGGAGGCGCTTACTCGTTTGCGCGGACGGCGATGGGTCCCTGGGCAGGCTATCTGACGGGCCTTGCCGAAAATATGGAGTACATCCTTACTCCGGCGGTGATCGTGGTTGGTATTGGCGGTTATCTCGGAGCAATTTTCGGGACGTCAGGCCGCTGGGCGCCGCTTTGGTGGCTCCTCTGCTACGTCGTTTTTGTGCTCTGCAATGTGGCGGGAGTGGAAACGTCGTTTCGCGTATCGCTCGTCATTACTTTGTGCGCCTTGGCAATCCTCCTAGTATTCTTCGCGGGGGCGCTGCCGAAATTTGATCTGCACCGATGGGCTTTGGGGGAGGCAGCAGGATGGCTGCCGAACGGCGCAAGCGGCATTTTTCGCGCTCTACCCTTCGCGCTATGGGTGTATCTCGGAATTGAGCAGCTTCCGCTCGCGGCGGAAGAGTCACACGACCCGGTGCGCGATATGCCCAAAGGAATACTTCTCGGCTTGACGACTCTGGTCCTGTTTGCCTTTCTCACGATTATCTTAAATTCGGGTATTGCGCCGGGAGTAAAAGAAGTGAGCCGCTCCGACGAGCCTCTTTTCCTGGGCTTCCGGACTATTTTCGGCAACGGAACTACGGCGCGACTGTTGGCGCTGATCGGGTGCATTGGGCTGGTCGCCAGCTTTCATGCGATTATCTTCGCGTACGGCCGTCAAATCTATTCGCTTTCACGCGCCGGTTATTTTCCAGTCTGGCTCTCGGTCACTTACGGTACTCGGCAGACACCCGGCCGTGCGCTGATGGCCGGTTCTGTTCTGGGCTATCTGGCAGCGCTGGGAATCTACTTTGCAGGCGGGAAGAGCGCGACGGGAGCGGTGCTCCTGAATATGGCAGTGTTTGGCGCTGTGATCGCGTACATTCTCCAGATGGTGTCATTTATACGCCTTCGGGTCCTATTTCCCTCCATTGCCAGACCGTACCGCAGCCCTGTCGGAATCGTGGGAGCGGCCCTGAGTATATTCATTGCAGCCGCAACTCTGCTTGCA
>JAFAZU010000075.1 GCA_019239585.1 Acidobacteriaceae bacterium | reverse complement strand
TGCCAGAGCGGGCATAGAACCTATTTGGAACCGTGGCTTGCTTTTGTGTCTTTCCAAATCAACTAGAAAATAACGACCCACATCAGAACGAAAGCGGGCCAAAGAGCCATCAGAGCCGCAGCACTTGCCATGTTCTAAGAATACTCTTTTTGTGCTGAATTGTTAAAGCAGCGAACTGTTTCAAAAGGGTCCGTTTTTGCACAACTGGCAACAGGACTGCTAAGGCCCGTTTTGTATCGCCAAAACCGTTCAAAAACCCGTCCCAAAAACTTAGAGTGCCACTCCGCTCAGCTATGCTGAATTGAAACATTTCTGTGGGAGTTGTTTCAGGAGAAAATCTTTGGCGAATATTAAAGCCTCTCGGAAGCGAACGCCGCCCAAGGTGGAAACGGCAATTTTGATCAAAAGTGCTCGGAGATGCCCCCTATGCTTCTATTTACATGGGGATCTGAAAGAGAAGCCCGGGCAGATAGCGCACCTGGACCAAGATCCATCCAACTACGCCGAAGATAACCTGGCGTTTCTATGCATGGTTCACCACAGTTTATATGATTCAAAGACCAAGCAGCATAAGAACTACACCGTTCGTGAGGTTAAGGCGGCCAGGTCCAAGCTGTACGAACTTGTTGGTAAAGGCACACACTTAACATCCACTATTGGCGCAGGCTCGGGCCAACCAGCTCGGGTATTTGGACCGAAAGTCGTTGTGACGTGTGACGGTGCGCCGAGAACTTCATTCTGGTTTACGAACGACGGCGATGCTCGGGCGTTTACCGTTCGCGTTGATCCAGTACCTCCTCGGGGAGGTTTCCCACTGGTGTTTCCAGACTTCGCCGAGCTGGCACCAGATTGCAAGATTCCGATACGTCCTATAATCACGCCAACGCCTTTTAATATTGTTCCAGGATCTCCTGACAAACACTTTATGTGGGCTTTCTGGAAGTCAGTAAATGGCGATGCGTCTCTGCCCTTCCTAGTCCATTACATCGATATGGACAGCAATCGGTACATTACAGAGTACGTTCTCGATTGGGCTGCAGCCTCTCACACTACTCAGCTATGGTTTAAGCGATGGGCCACTGAATGAAATCACGCTCTGCCCCTGGTTACTTCCCTCCAAAGGTAAAAACCCAGGCTTTGGTCGCTGCTGGTCGGCACTGCTGTCTTTGCCATAAGTACTGTGGCACCAAGATCGAATGTCATCATATTGTGCCCGTAGAGGAAGGTGGCCCGAACACGAGAGCCAATTGTATTCCACTTTGTTTTAACTGCCACGCGGAAGTACAAAGCTATAACGAAAAGCATCCTAAAGGAAACAGATTCCGACCGGAGGAATTAAAAGCTCACCGCGACAACTGGTATAAACAGGTCCGCTCCGGCTTTCAGGAGGATGTACGGCCCATCTACGAAGCCGACCGGAAACTGTTTGCTGATTTTCTTAGGATTCTTCCCAGTAATGGGGTGGCAGTGTACCAACTACGTCATGAGCCGTTTGGGAGCACCTTTCGTTGGGAGGCAGGCGATGCTCTTCGAGAGTTCCTGAATGAACGTGAAGGGCCAGAGTACGAGTTTTTGGATACGGAGCTAGAGCAGCTCCGGGTCGATCTTAGGAAATGTATTCTTGAGCTTATTGATGCTATTGCGACTAATACCTTCATTGCCCGACACTCCACTGCTGGCGATCCTATACTACAGTTTGATCGAGAGTTGGGATACAAAGACCCAAGGGAATATGAGAGAAGGCGATCAGAAGTGATCGATGCAGCAGATCGGGCGTATCAGGCATACGTGACATTTATCCGGCAATGCCGCAAACAGTTGGAGAGCTAAGTAAGTGTCAGTCACAAATAAAACGACTCTCGATGTAATGCAGTCATTTTCCCCTTCCCTTTTTGTAGGGAAACTAGTCGCGCGGAAACGAACGATTGAATTCTTTACCATGCAAAGAGGAAAGCAAGATCAAGGTCCGGCGCCAGCACGTCCCGGCGGAGTTGCCGCTGCACTGATTGAGGGCGGGTAGATCAATATGAAATCTGAGGTCAGGCAAATAATTATCTTAGTCGTTTTCACTGTCGGCATATTCTTGTCATTCAGCTCTACTGCTTATCTCACAAGCGCTCAAACGGGCAGTGCCTCTGGAACAGAAGTGATAACTATCGATAGCAGCGCACCCTCACATGCTTTTCCGCATATGTGGGAGCAGATCTTCGGCTCAGGGCGCGCCGTTCTGACGTTGCGCCAAAGCTACCGCGATGACTTAAGAGCAGTCGAAGCCATTACCGGCTTTCAGTACATCCGTTTTCACGCCATCTTTCACGACGAAAACGGAGTGTACGACGAAGACCAAAACGGAAAATCCATCTACAATTTTTCCTATGTCGATCAAATCTATGACGGCTTGCTGGACGCGGGAGTAAAGCCCTTTGTGGAGCTAAGCTTTATGCCCCGCAAACTAGCCGCCAATCTGACGCCGCATCCGTTCTGGTACAAGCCGTTTCCTTCGCCGCCAAAGGACCCGGCCAAATGGACTGCCCTGATCGAAGCTTTTACCCAACACCTGATTGATCGCTATGGAAGGAATGAAGTAGAGCAATGGTACTTCGAGGTCTGGAATGAGCCGAACATCGACTTCTGGAACGGCGAGCCGAAGCAGGCAACCTATTTTGCGCTTTATGACGAAACAGCCAAGGCAGTCAAAAGCGTAGACGCCAAACTGCGAGTCGGCGGTCCCGCGACAGCGCAAGCCGCGTGGGTCGATCAGTTCATTGCCCATTGCACCGAGAACCATATTCCATTCGACTTCGTTTCGACCCACGTCTACGGCAATGAGGCGTCAAGAGATGTGTTTGGCAAAGATTTGCCCATTACCCGGCGCGACATGGTAGCGCGTTCGGCAAAGAAAGTATTCGACCAGGTGAAAGCGTCCGCAGCGCCTAATACGCCGATTATCTGGTCGGAATACAATGCCACTTACCTGAACCAGCCGGAAGTAACGGACAGCGCCTTCATGGGCCCGTGGCTGGCGAACAACATTCGCGAGTGTGACGGGCTAGCAACCAGCATGTCCTATTGGGATCTTTCAGACGTTTTCGAAGAGCAGGGCGTAGTGAAAACACCCTTTTATGGCGGCTACGGCCTGATTGCGGAGCGTAATATCCCGAAAGCCGCTTTTCGCGTATTTGAACTCCTGCACCGATTAGGCAATCAGCGCCTGGAAGCCGCTTCAGAAAATGCGCTGGTCACAAAGAGATCGGACGGCGCTTATGTTGTGGCGCTATGGAATTATGCAGAGCCGAAAGAGGAATCTGCGTCCCGAACCTTCCAGCTTGCCTTGAAGGGGGTAAAGGCGAAAAACTACCGCATGCAAGTTGTAGCGCCGGGGAGCGGATCAGCTTTGGAAGCCTGGACCAAAATGGGCAGCCCGATTTCTCCAATACGAGCGCAGATTGAAGAACTCAAGAAATCTTCGGAACTGCTACCCGCACAAAAGTTACCGGTTTCAAAACCGATTATTTTAGGTCCGCAGACTCTGGCAGTCCTGGAGATTCAATAAGGGAGAGAAGAGCTTTCCTCAGTTGAACAACTTCGCCGATAACAAATACAGCCGGATTTTTGGCCTCCACTCTGCCCTCGGCAACATCAACCAGCGTGCTTAAAGTGACCTGCTGCTCAGGGGAGCTGCCGCGATAGATAAAAGCAACCGGCTCATTGGGAGGACGACCCGCCGCAATCAGCGATTGAGCAATAAAAGTCCGGTTTTTCACTCCCATCAGAATCACGAGAGTATCCACGGCTAAGTATCGCTCCCAGGCATGATCCACCCCCTCATGGCAGTGCCCTGTCACAACCGCAAAACTTTGCGAAACACGACGGAAGGTAAGGGGAATGCCCGCCAGACCCGGAACGGCAATCGCAGACGAAACGCCCGGAACCAGTTGCACCTCAATGCCGTACTTCAAAGCAAAAGCCCACTCCTCCGCGCCGCGCCCAAACACCAATGGGTCACCGCCCTTCAAGCGCCCTACCGTTTTACCGGCCAGCGCATGATGGCGAATCAAAGAAAAAATCTGACTTTGCGTATGCTCCTGCTCGCCTTCGTATTTACCAACATATATGACTTCGGCATCGGAACGGGCCAGCTTAACGATTTCCGGACTCACCAGACGGTCGTAAAGGATCACGTCACACTCGCGAAGAACGCGGGCAGCTTTTAACGTCAGGAGTTCGGGGTCACCGGGACCGGCACCGATGAGATAAAGCTTTCC
>JAFAZU010000067.1 GCA_019239585.1 Acidobacteriaceae bacterium | reverse complement strand
CCGTGTGATCGATATCGAGCATGTTCCGATCAAATACGAACCGGAGCGAGAGCCCGCGAAACACGAGCGGCTCCATCTGCTCGTCGAATTGGAGAGCACACGATCAGCGAAGTAGTGAAGGAATGTCTCTGCTCTTGGGGATTCGGTTCGCGAGCGCAGTGACGACGCTTGCCCCGAGCGGCGCAGATGACGAGGTTCGTTGGACGAGTTCGAACCGACGCCGTTATGGGCAATCAGGTGTGAGAGCGGGACGCCGAGCCTCGTTTTGCTTTGAGCGCGTCGATGCGCTTCGATGCTTCCGCCTTCGTGAGGTCGTGTTGGAAGCTCTCCGGCTCCCCGCATTCTTCGGAAAGGGTTTTGAGGTAGGATGCCTGCGCGCCGGTCATCGGGTCATCTCCCGAGACCCAGTTCTCCGGCGGCTTCTCGGTATTGGAATTGGGCAGCGGATCTATCTTTGGATTGGTGTCCCCCTCTTGCGTGTTGGCCCCGCGTCGCTCTTTCATCGCCAACTCCCGATCATCATCCGTGTTCGCGAAACGTTCGGATGAAACGTAAACATCCGCGAAGGAGTTCCGTCGTTGGAGCATCGAGGACCTGTTCGAATCCTCGCGTAGGGTCCGCGATCTATTGGAAGCGCGGCTTCATCATTTGAGCGTCACGGGGGTCGCCTCACTCGTCCGGCCATAGCCCAAGGAGTCTAAGGATTCTCACAAGGTCGTCTGGCCATATCTGCTCTCGTGTTTTCAACAGCTCATCGCGAGACCACCACCGATGAGCCGCCATTACCCGGCGCTCTGAATCGGTCCACCTTCGGGTGGAGACTTCAAGTTCATCGACGCGAACGAAGAAGAACCGCTCATCAGCCTCGACCATTTCCCCATTCGGCATCTGGACTATAGCCATTCGCTGAGCCACCTGAGGCCCGGCATCGTCAAGGAAGACCCCGACTTCCTCAAATAACTCGCGACGGGCGGCAGCCTCGTAGGTCTCACCGGAATCGAGGCCACCCCCCGGAGTTGCCCAAAACTCTTGTCCAGCAAGGGGTCCAAATCGATGGGAGAATTTGAAAAGGAGAAGTCGGCTCTCGTCATCGACGATCAGGAGCCGAGACGATGGACGACGACGCATGGAAAAACTGGCCCAAACTCATGGTCTGCCCGGCGCAAACATTACAGCCCCCACAATTCGAAGCCGGGAACGTGTGGGCTATCACAAGCCTCGTCTTCAATTGCATCTTTGACGGGGCGTGCCAATCGAAACGCGAGACGCGCTGCGAGGAGGAGGAGAAATTATGTCAACCAGCAATCCCAATTAAGTGGCATGTAGGCCCTCTCGGCTTCCCCGCGCTTCTGGCGGATAGCTATACTCCATGATCCGACGACGGCCTAAAGCACACGCCAATCGGTGCGCCTCAGGCGGCAGCAATCGCGTGCCGCAGTGGTGATGGGTTTTGCCTCGAAGATGATAGGTACGCCGGGGCTCTCGGAAAGCCTTTAATAGAGGTGAACAACTTGCCACCGCTTTTCTTTCCAGTGCACTGATTTTCTTTTTTCATAGCGGAGACAAGTGATGCTCAAATTCGCGATCGGATTGACTTTTCTTGCCTGCACTGCTCTGCCCAGGCATGCGGCGCTCGCTCAGAACCTGAACCAATGCATGAGCTCATGCGGCACCAGCTATTTTGCTTGTGACCGCGATTGTCGGGGCGGCGCGGGCCCCGGAACGAACCCGAGCGCGGACCAATCGAGACAGCTCAATACCTGCAGGATGGGCCGATGCTTTCCGGCCCGGAGCGCTTGTGAGGCCGCATGCCGCAAATCCAACCCCGGCGGATGAGCTCAAAATATTTCGACCTTGGAATCATTCTAGCGTCTCGAGCATGGTTGCGCGGGAATTGATCGGCGAGGGTTCGCCATGGACGTTTTGCACGATGCCTGCCCGTTCGCGGCGGCGAACTTCACGGATTTCATCGCACGCGAACGGATAGGAGAGCTGATGCTCCGTCCTGCTTCGCGGCTGTGTTCAGATTTCCCAATCAGCGACCGCTGGCGAATATCCCTCCCCGCGGTGGTTGATCAATCCTCTAACGTGAATCCGACCCGCAAGACCACCTGGAAGTGGCGCACAGTTCCGTCTTCGATGTGGCCTCTCACCTGAACGACCTCGAACCACTTCATTTCGCGAACGGTCTTGGAAGCGCGTGACACGGCATTCTCGATTGCGCCTTCAATCCCTTTTTCCGACGATCCGACAAGCTCCAGGATCTTGT
>JAFAZU010000062.1 GCA_019239585.1 Acidobacteriaceae bacterium | reverse complement strand
AAGGGCAGGAGGATAAAACACAATGCCAGTAATTAAGTACAATCCGCTTAACACCGAACTCGATGACTTTCCGAGCGGTATGCGGCTGTTCCATGACTCTGTCTCCCGGCTGTTTGGTGAGCCGGCTTCGCGTCCGTGGTCTCCATCAGTCGACATCTTTGAGACCGAGAACGAATTAGTTCTGAAGGCCGACCTTCCTGAGGTTGATCCGAAAAATATCGGTATTCAGGTGGAGAATGGCACGTTGACTCTCAAAGGTGAGCGTCGCTTTGAAGAGCAGCAAAAGAACGGAAAGGGCTTTCACCGGATCGAGCGCAGCTACGGCTCTTTTGTGAGGGCGTTCAGCTTACCGGAAACGGTTGATGCCGAGAAGGTAAAGGCTGATTATAAAAACGGTGTATTAACCATCACGCTACCCAAAAAAGAAGTAGCAAAGCCCAAGACGATTAACGTCGAAGTCAGCAATAGCTAAGAATTTAAATTTTAAGTTTTAACCCAAGGCGCGAGCCCGCTCATGCGAGCAGGTTTCGCGCCTTTTTGTTTTGAAGAAAATTTTCTCTCTGCGCCCTCGCCAGGATCTCGGCAATGACGGCGGTTTTCGCGTCGGCATAATTCTGTGTATATTTCCACAGCTGTTGTGCCAAATCCCGTTTGGATCGGGCGTACCACTCGCAATCGTCTGGGCTGGTTCGCAACCAGTCGCGGAAGGCGAGCATACGATCCACTTCGGGACAGCCCGCGGAGAATATGTGCAGATTCACACTTTCCTCCGGCCCTTGGAACATCCTATGCTCATACCAACCGGGCTCGCGGATGCGGAGTCGATAGCTAATCCTTTCCAGGTCAGCTGCATACTTCGCCTCTTGAGCGGAGTCGGTTACAACGAGAACGATGTCGAGAATGGGCTTTGCTGAAAGACCCGGAACCGCCGTGGAACCCACATGTTCGATCCGGATCACACGGTCACCCAGTACGCTTCGGATGCGGTGAGCCTCTTCGGCAAATTGACGGGGCCACGCCGGATCATAATCGACCAAGCGAATCGGGGCTGATAAGGGTGTCAGCTCGCCAAGGGTATGCGTCCGCAGATACTCTTCATCCAGCGGTGTATGGTCGCTACTGTCTTTACGCGTACCTCTCACCTAGGTACAGTATCGCTCTGATAATCGGCTTAGGTGGGTTCGACGTAGGCTTCAGTTCCCAATTACCGACAAACTTTCTACAATCATCATGTCGTTTCACGAATCCTGAGGAGAGCATAAGCATTTATACTTCCGTTATTGGGCCACTATCATTTTGAGCGCCTTCAGTGGATGTTCCCCTTGGCGGTTACGCTTCACAATCTGGAAGAGGCGATCTGGCTTCCTTCGTGGGCTGCCGGGCATAACACCGAACTGTCTTGGCAGGTAACAGCAGTCCACTTCCGACTCGCCCTTGTCTTTCTAACGGTGGCCGCCTATCTGGTGACTTGGTTGAGTCGAAAGCACGGAGAACAGAGCCGCTGGACGTATTTGTTTGTCGCTTATACATTTGTCATGTTTCTTAACGTCTTTGTGCCGCACGTGCCTGCTACGGTCCTCTTCCACGGTTACACGCCAGGCATGGTGACCGCCGTGATTGTGAACCTGCCGGTTACTACGACCCTGCTGGCTCTCGCGGTCCAGGAACGAGTAATACCGAGCTTGGGGATTGCTACCTTGGTTTTCGGCATTCCCCTGGCAATCGCCTTAAGTGCTGCCGCGCTCTTCGCGGCTCGGCTATATTTTACTGCTGTCCACTAACGGCTCGGATGCGACAGCCAGAGAACGCTTTTCGGCTCGGATTTCTCGCACTTGACTGTATCCGTTACGCCGGAAGAAATGTCGGCGCAGGCGTTCTGGATAGCGGAGCGCAGCGCGCTTTCCTCGCTGTGGGCGTTCACGATTTTGCAGGCGTCGCGACCTTCGAAGGACATGCAAACCTGCACGCGGAAGCGCGGCCCGTTCAGGGTTGTGAAGAGTACCAACGCGATAAAAGCCGCGACAAAGATAGAGACAATCAGGGCAATTTTTTTCAGGGCAGGACCTCGGTGAAAAAGCTCCCCATATTCCGGAACTTGTTGTAGCGCTCTTCGATGATCTCTTCGGAAGATAGCGGAGCGAGTTCCGCGAGAGCGTCCCGCAGCGTACTACGGAGCCCGGCAATAGCAGCTTCCGATTCGAGGTGTGCGCCGCCGGGAACTTCCGGGATAATACCGTCGATCAGCTTCATTTCGAGCAGATCCGCTGCGGTCATGCGTAAAGCAGCGGCGGCCAGTGGAGCTTTCGTCGCATCGCGCCAGATAATCGCCGCGCAACTTTCCGGCGTGATCACG
Source organism: Acidobacteriaceae bacterium (assembly GCA_019239585.1). GTDB lineage: Bacteria > Acidobacteriota > Terriglobia > Bryobacterales > Bryobacteraceae > Bog-105. The sequence continues at coordinate 2,275 of JAFAZU010000062.1, read as the reverse complement.
CTGTAGTAGGCGTTTTCCAGCATATAGACCCGGTTTGCGACCCCAATTCCGAGTGCGCCGCCGCTGCCGCCTTCTCCAATCACAAAGCTGATAATCGGACTGGGAAGGCGCGACATTTCCCGCAGATTATAGGCAATTGCTTCCGCTTGCCCGCGCTCTTCGGCGTCGATGCCCGGATAAGCACCGGGAGTGTCGATAAAGGTCACAATCGGGCGACGGAACTTAGCGGCAAGCTGCATCACGCGGAGCGCCTTACGGTAGCCTTCGGGCTTCGGCATTCCGAAATTACGCAGCAACTTTTCCTTGGTATCGCGGCCTTTCTGCTGACCGACAATCATGACCGGCTTCTCTTCAAAGAAAGCCATTCCGGCAAGAATGGAGTGATCGTCACCGAAAAAGCGGTCCCCGTGCAATTCTTCGAAATTGGTAAAAATACTCTCAATATAATCACGGGAATGTGGACGTTTCGGATGGCGGGCCAGTTGGACGCGGCTCCAGCTTGGGTTGTCGTCCGCTGCTTCGGTTTGCGTGTTCACGGCAACGTCGCCGTTTTCGGCTTCTTGTTCTTCAGCCATAATTAGCTTGCGAGGACCTCCAGGGATTCCGGGCCGCAGATTTTTTCGAGTTCGGCGCGAAACTCGCGATCAGGGCGAACCTTTGATCCTACATCCATCACTACCGAAAAATCCCGAGGCTTTTCCAGCCGCAAGCGCACTTCCGTGGACCCAGCCTTGCGCCCGAATAACTCACTGAGGGCGCTTGCCTTTTCCGTGGAAGCATCATCTTTCAGCCAGACGCGAATGGAAATAACCGAAGGTAAGTCCACCCGCGCGTCTTCCAACCGGACCATCTCCTGAATGGACACTTTCGGCGGCCCGCCTTCTTCCGGCAGAACCGCTGCGCGGATAAAAACAGCCGCATCCTCCTTTAGCTCAGGCAAAAGTTCCTCGTACCGATTGGCAAACACCATTCCATCCGCCGTGCCGTGACCGTCGTCAATCTTAAGAGACGCCCAATACTTTCCTTCCCGGTTGGTTTTCCGAACAATATCCGTGATGGTGGCGCAGAGTTCAACCGTTGCGCCCTTCGGCAAGTCTTCCAGATTATCAGTAAAGTGCCTGGCCAGATCGGAAACCTTCTCCTTGAAGCGATCCAGCGGATGGCCGGACACATAGATGCCGAGCATTTCCTTTTCGCCCGCCAGTTTCTGCTCCGATGTCCAATCCGGCAGATCCGCCAGCGGAAGCTCTGTTTTTTGCTCTTCCTCTCCAAACATTCCAAAAAGCCCGTGTTGCCCCATAGCGCGATCCCGCCAGGCGCGTTGACCTGACTCAATCGCCCGGTCGAGAGCTTCGCTCAGTTGCGCGCGATTACCGCCGAGCGAATCCATCGCGCCGGCTTTCACCATGCTTTCAATCGCACGCCGGTTGATCGCTCCCAGGTTGACCCGCTCGCAAAAATTATAAATTGACGTAAAGCGGCCTCCCTCCTGCCGCGCTGCGACAACTGATTCGATCGCGCCATGACCAACATTCTTGATTGCTCCCAAGCCAAAGCGAATGGCAGATCCGGCAGGGGTGAAATCCCAATCGCTTTGATTGACGTCGGGTGGAAGCACGGAGATGCCCATGTCGCGGCACTCATTGATGTACTTGACCACTTTGTCGGTGGTGCCTGATTCGGAGGTCAGCAGAGCGGACATGAACTCGACCGCATAGTGAGCTTTTAAGTAAGCGGTGACAAACGCCAGATAAGCATAAGCAGCCGAATGCGATTTGTTGAAGCCATATCCGGCAAACTGCTCCATCAAGTCAAAAATTTTGGCGATCTTTTTGGCAGGAAATCCGCGCTGCGCTGCACCGGTGATAAAACGCTCGCGCTGTTTTGCCATCTCATCCGCGCTCTTTTTTCCCATGGCGCGACGCAGGATGTCAGCTTCGCCCAGCGAATAACCGGCCAGCTTATTGGAGATCTGCATCACCTGTTCCTGATACAGGATGACGCCGTATGTTTCTTCCAGTAGTTCTTTCAGTTCAGGCAGGTCATAAACAATCGGCTTGCGTCCATGCTTGCGATCAATAAAGTCAGGAATCATGCCACCCTGAATCGGGCCGGGCCGATACAGCGCGTTTAAGGCGCAAAGGTCTTCAATGCGGTCGGGCTGATAACGCCGCAAAATGTCCTTCATGCCTGGAGATTCAAACTGAAAAACTCCGCTGGTGTAGCCGGTGCTGAAAATCTTTTCGTAAGTAGCTTTGTCATCGAGCGGGAGGTT
>JAFAZU010000716.1 GCA_019239585.1 Acidobacteriaceae bacterium | reverse complement strand
ATCGTCAAAGCTTCCGGCGCGATCCGCCGTTTTGAGCGTAACGAGGCGTCCGCCGAAATCCGTGATCGTGGCCTCCATTCCCTGTGTGTTCCGCAAGGTGTAAAGCTGAACTTGCTCGCCGGACAAACTTTGTCCCCAGACCTGCTTTTCGATTTGGCTCATTTGGTATCTCGCTCTACTGTAATACTGCCGCCACTCGGATTGCAGCCCAGCAGCGTGATGGAACTCAGAACAGCAGGCACGGTCACGAGCCAGACGACCTGCCGATACAGTCCGTGATCTCCGAGAAAGCCAATTAAGGGCGAGATCACCGCTTGTAGTACGCCGTAAGCGAACGTTAATGCTGATACCGTGAATCCGGCATTTTTGGCGCCGTACATGTCAATCGGCAGCGCGTAAATGTTTACGCTGCCGGCCAGCACGAAGAAAAAAGAAAGAGAAATAATCACAGTCGCCCACCATGCATTCGCCGCGAACAGAAGAAAAAAAGCGCAGAACGAGCCCGCCGCGCTCACCCATACGGCACGTTGGCGCGCTCGGACCGACTGGACTCCGCGCCTGATGGAGCGCATCGAGAGCCAGCCGCCAAAAAATCCGCCCAAATTCGAGGCAATCGGCGGAATCCAGACAAGAACTGCTGTGTCCTGTAATGTCAGGTGATGCACGTGAGTGAGATACAACGTGGTCCAGTTAGACCACAGCGTGTAACCGCTCATCCATAGAACATTAGCAATCATGAGCAGAATCAAAGGGCGCTGGAGCAGCAGTCTGAACCCTGAACTTCTCTTGCCAACATCGTGCGGAGTAGCAACAGCGCTCTGAGCTACCGGCGGAAGGGAGCGGTTTACCAGCAGCCAGAGCGGTATCCAAAGCAACCCAAGGGAGCCGGTAACAATAAACGGCGTGCGCCAACTGTGCGCAACAGCCATGCCGATGAACAAAGGAGCAACGGCCGACCCCAGAGAGATCCCCACTCCGTTCACGGCCGCTCCCAAAGCTCGCTCCTCCGGTTTCAAGTAAAGTCCGTTAAGTTTACCGACCGCCGGCACTCCCGCCGATGCGCCAATGCCCAGGGCGGAACGGCAAAACGCCAGACCGCTGAGGCTGCTCACGAAGCCTGTGCTGATGGTCGCTCCCGACCACCACCCTACAGCCGTTAAAGCAGCCCGGTTCACGCCAGCGCGATCCAGAAACCATCCGGCGAATAACGAAGCCGCAGCATACGGGAGGGAAAACGCAGAAATCAGCCATCCAAACCCGACTTGATTGAGATTCAATTCCCTCATGATTAAAGGGGCAAGAACTGTGAACAGCGTTCGATCCAGGTAGTTCAGCGTGGATGAAATCACAAAGATGCTGAAGGCAATCCAGCGTAGCGGGTGATAACGCATGGGTAAACATCTATGATGAGGTATAGAGAGTGTCACAGTAGTGCAACGGAATAAATTCGGTAGGCGTAATTTCTTGTGGGCGGCTTCGGGCTTCGGCGCGGCTTCTGCTCTCCCTATCGCTGCGGGCGAGAAGCAGCCAAAACTAAATGAAGGCTGCATCACGGACGTCGGCAGCCTTCGCGTTGGTCACTTTACGCACACCGAACGATTAACCGGATGCACAGTTGTGTTATTTGACCAGCCTACCGTTGCCGGCGTGGACGTGCGCGGTTCCGCTCCTGGAACCAGGGAAACCGACCTACTCAATCCGGTCAACACCGTGCAACAAATCCACGCGATTTTATTGACGGGCGGCAGTGCATTTGGCTTGGATGCGGCAAGCGGCGTGATGCGCTACCTCGAAGAGCACGGAATGGGCTTTCACGTGGGACCGGCGGTGGTGCCCATCGTCCCGGCAGCGGTGCTGTTCGATTTGAATGTCGGAAATCCAAAGATCCGGCCAAATGCGGAATCCGGTTATAAGGCATGTGAAGCAGCTGTTGCTTCCGGCGCCCCTGAAGGTTGTGTCGGGGCCGGAGCGGGCGCAACCGTCGGAAAGCTGTTTGACCTGCGCTCGGCCATGAAGTCTGGTATCGGCTCGGCCAGCGTGAGGATTGGCGGAACCGATCTGGTGGTGGGTGCGCTAATAGCAGTAAATGCTGTGGGTGACGTGCTCGACTATGAGACTGGCAAGATACTGGCAGGCGCGCGCACGCAGGACGGAAAGGGCTTCTTAAACAGCATTTCGCAGTTAAAAAATGGCTCTGCCGCGAGCATCACGCCAGGCGCTCATTCCACGATAGGCGTGATCGCAACCAACGCCGCGCTGACAAAGACGGAAGCAACAAAGATGGCGCAAATGGCGCATGATGGACTAGCCCGCAGCATCAATCCGATTCACACGTCAATGGATGGCGATACGCTATTCGCGGCAGCGACCGGCACGGCTAAAACAAAAGCTGACTTACTAACGGTTGGCGCAGTGGGAGCCGAAGCGGTGGCTCAGGCGGTCCGAAACGCCGTCTGGGCGGCCACTTCCATTCCCGGCTATGTCGCGCTCCGTGATCTGCCGAAAACCTGAAAACGTTTACTGCCAGCGAACGCTGCGCGTTTGGAGAGTATCATTTGCAATGACCACCGTTTCCTCATGCCGTTGCGCGCCGTTAATCAGCAACAATTGATGAGTTCCCGCCGCCAGCCGCACGGTTGCGGGCGTCGGCCCATAGTCCTTTCCATCCACGAGCACCTGTGAGCCACTCGGTTCGCTTGTAATTACGAGTGTACCCATGCTCCTGCTTAACGTGATGAAGATGCTGCTCTCATCCGGCGCTGTGAAAATATGCCTCGCCAAATTGAAGCCGTTTAACTCCGCTGTCAGCGTATGCCGCCCGCTCGGCAACGGGAGCGTACACGGAGACTGGCACGTAATGTCCGCGCGATTGTCGACTGTAAATTTCGCTCCGGGCGGCTCCGTCAAAAATTCCACTTCACTGGTCGTATGAGGCAATGAAGCCGCAGGAGCAGGTTTCGGATTTTCAGGAAGTCTCTTCCCAGCCGGTCGCCCAACAGACCGGGGAGCTGAATCATCGGAAGAATAGGCGGAAACTGGAGGCCGCGTTACAGGAGGGGGCTTTCGGTTCGGGACCCACGCCGGTAAGGAAGGACCAAAATTCGAGCGCACAACCAACACAATGGCGGTGACAAGGGCAAAGCCCATGCATAGTAGAAGCAGCAGTTTCCTTCCAAACGGGCTGCGTGTACGCACCTCATCGTCAAGATCTTCAGGTTCAGTTCGACGCCTTGTCAGCGATGGAAGCTCATGGATGACCAGCTCCGGCGGCGGCGCTTCGGGAATGACGATGGGCGATACCATTGGGGCTGGTACCACCGTAGCTGCCGCTGCCAGGACCGCAGGCGCTTTGTTAAGGTCTGGCAATGCCCAATGAGGATTTTCCTCCAGCGCTAACCCAAGTGCGTCAACCAACTCACGGCAGGTTCCAAAGCGAGCATCCGGCTCTTTGGCCAATGCGCGCGCGATTACTTTTTCAACGCTTCCGCTAAGTGTGTCATTCCCTTCCCTCAGCGACGAAGGATCTGCCCGGCAAATCTGATAAAAGAGCGTAGGCAGACTTTCTGCCGCGAAAGGCTTGACTCCGGTGAGAACCTCGTAGATTACAACTGCCAGCGAGAACTGGTCCGACCTGCCATCCAGCGGAAATCCCTGAATCTGCTCGGGCGACATGTAGTTCGGGGTACCCATCATCGTCCCGCTATAAATCGTATCCTGCGAAATGAATTTGGCAATGCCGAAATCAGCAACTTTTGCCAGCTCGTCGCTTCCCTCCTCGGCATCAGCAACCATGACGTTGGCTGGCTTTACATCGCGATGAATTAGGCCTTTGCGATGTGCGTAATCCAGCGCATCCGCCACCTGCCGCAGGTAATGGAGCAGCAATGTTCGATCCGGCAGTGTACCGCTCCGCAGCATGCGCTCCAGCGAAGCGCCGCCGACGTACTCCATCACAATGTAAGCGCTGTCTTCTTCCTCCAGAACGTCGTAAATGGTGATGATGTTCGGATGAGAAAGCAGCCCGGCTGACCGTGCTTCACGCAGCAGACGTTCGCGCATGCGGCGGCGGTCCTCCACATCCTGGAAATCACTAAGCCGGATCGCTTTAATGGCGACCGTTCGACCGATGGTTGGATCCAGGGCTTTATAAACAACACCCGTCGAACCCCGGCCCAGCCTTTCCAGAACCTGATAACGCCCAACTGCCGTCACAGCAGTTTCAGTATAGCCGCGAGCAGTATTGAAGCTCCTCCTTGTTAGGATGGGTTTATCCCCGAATGATTCCCGAGGTGATCCCAGAAGGTCTTACATTTGACGATGTGCTCCTGCAGCCCGCGCATAGCGAGATAGCGCCCGCCGCTGCCGATACCACTACCCAGCTTACTGCCCACATTCAGCTTAAGATACCGATTGTGAGCGCCGCCATGGACACTGTAACGGAGTCCCACCTGGCGATTGCCCTTGCACAGCAAGGCGGCATTGGCGTAATCCATCGCAACATGGCCATTGACCGGCAGGCTGAAGAAGTGGATCGCGTCAAGCGCAGTGAAAGCGGGATGATTGTTGATCCGGTCACGATTGAACCTGAGCGCAAAATCTCCGAAGCGCTGGAACTGATGAGCCGCTTCCGCATCTCCGGTGTGCCGGTGACGAGCAATGGAAAACTGGTCGGCATTCTCACTAACCGCGACCTGCGTTTCGAGACCCGCTACGATCTGCCGATCTCGGAAGTGATGACCAAAGAAAACCTCATCACCGTGCCGGTCGGAACAACTCTCGATGAAGCGCAGAAAATCCTGCACCGGCACCGTGTCGAAAAGCTGCTGGTTGTTGATGAAAATTATGCGCTCAAAGGTCTCATTACCGTTAAGGATATTCAGAAGAAATTAAAATACCCGAACGCCGCCAAAGACGCGCAAGGCAGGCTGCGCGCGGCGGCTGCGATTGGCTCTACGGGCGATTTTCTGGAGCGCGCGCAGGAACTCGTCCGGCGCAAGGTCGATGT
>JAFAZU010000699.1 GCA_019239585.1 Acidobacteriaceae bacterium | reverse complement strand
CCGAAAGCCATGTGGATGCCGGGTATTTTTTCATCTTGCAGAATGTTGCCGACAATTTCATGGATAGCGAGATTGGTTCCGATCGCAAACTCACCCACGCGGTCACTATTCTCGTCGCGGTGCGTGTACTCCCAGAACTCACGCTCCAGGGCTTTGTTAACGGAACTGGCCTTTACAAGACGGTTTGCCTCTACTTCGAGAGTAAGGGGCGTTTCCTTCAGATCTCCGTATTTGGCGCAGAGGTAATCGCCGACAACGCCGTCTACAACGTAGGTTCCGTTTACTTCCAGGGGCGACGTAAAAGTCTCACCGCCGGGAAGGTTGCCCCACTTTTCGCAGCTAATCAGGCCGCTGGTTTTGATCCATTTGTAGTTAGGCGTCAGATCAGCTCGTATATCTGTACCGGCCGGTGTGATGGCGCGGATACAACGGGCTTTATTGGCGATTTCCATCACGCGGCGTGTCAATTCGTCCACCTGTTGAAAGTCAGCCCGCATGCCTTCCAGCATGATCTTCTTTTCGATATTGACCATATGGGCGTGACGCAGCCTGTGACGGTTGACAACGTCGCACATCTGCATCCGGGTCCGCAGCTCATTCGCCTGCGCTTGTACCGCGAAGATACTGACCTGACTCGTTGTCAAGTCATTCAGCACTACTTCCGGCATGTTCACAAGAGGACGCGGAGCTAAGTCTTCGAGAACGAAGGTGTTGTACGTGCAATCGCAGTCTTCCAACTCCGCCACCAAGCTGGCCGCTATCTCTTCGCTGGCTTGGTCCGTAATCACTGTTACTTTCTCGGAAGGCTGGACTTTTAAGCACACATAAACGGCGTTGTGCGCGCCTTCCCGCAACTCGGGGTCAAAGTCTATGCTTTTCAGATCGGTACTCATTGTATGGCGCTGGCTGTCATGGAAGGCTCTGTGACAAGACCAGCTTCAGTTTCATAGATGATGTAATCGACAACTTTCGTGAGATCTCCGGTTTCTTGGAAGATCCGTAGTTGCCGGTCCGCGCCTGTGCCCTGTTCCAGGATACGATGTATGTAATTGATCTCCTCGCGGGAGTTCAGTTCGTCGACCACATCATCTATAAAGCGCAGATACTCATAGATCAGGTCACGGACTGGCACTTCGGTTTGTTTGCCGAAATCAATCAGCTTCCCGTCCAGCCCATATCGCAGGGCGCGCCATTTGTTCTCCATGATTAAAGCGCGCTCATAAATGCGAAAGCTTGTGTTAGCGGCGTGAAGTTTATAAAGTTTTGCAATCGTCGCTTGGATTAAAGCGACGAGGGCAATCGTTTCATCCGCCCGCATCGGCACGTCGCAGATACGAAACTCCAGTGTCGGGAAGTGCGGGTGAGGCCGAATGTCCCACCATATCTTTTTGGCGTTGTCGATGCAATTGGTTTTTACGAGCAGGTTGACGAAGCGCTCATACTCGCCCCAGCTTTGAAAGGTGTCAGGGATATTGGTGCGCGGGAACTTGTCGAAAACTTTGCAGCGGTAAGACTTCAATCCGGTATCCATTCCCAGCCAGAAGGGAGAGTTCGTTGACAGCGCCAGGATGTGCGGCAGAAAATAGCGCGCTGCGTTCATCAAGTGAATAGCCGTTTCACGGTCCTCCACGCCGATATGAACGTGCAAGCCGAAAATCAGGTTGGCGCGGGCAACCATCCTTAAGTCTTCCACAATGGTTTCGTAGCGCGCATCTGGGTAAATTTCCTGGTTGCGCCAGTCCGCAAAGGGATGCGTGGCAGCAGCTGCCATCCGCAAATTATTCTGCTTAGCAAGCTGGCAGATATGCGTGCGGAATTGCTTCAGTTGAACGGCAGCATCCTTTACACTCCGGCAAACGCCAGTGCCGATTTCTACCACCGATTGGTGCATCTCGGCCTTTACAGCTTCCTTTAAAAAGAGTTTGCCTTTGGAGATGATTTCAGCTTCGATGTGCGAACGAAGATCCCGCGTGTCGGGGTCAACTGTCTGGTATTCTTCCTCAATTCCGATTGTCAGACTGGGTTCCATGGCCTGTGTCCTCCAGGTGACAACAGCTTAGCACTGGTGTTTATACGGAACTTGACGCTGTTTTGGATATTTCGCCATTCAGGAAATAACCCCAGCGATATTGAGCTTGTGCCTGTTCATTGCTAAGAGCCTTGGCGATGGCAAGCTGCGCTACATTCTCGATGACCCACTCAAAATTCTCCTCGCCTACGGAATGAACGTCGGCGTCAGGAGCGGGATTCAAAAAGTCAATGGCGTAAGGAATGCCGTCCTGTACTGCAAATTCTACGGTATTGAAGTCATAGCCCAAGGCACGGCAGAGCGTCAGGCAATCTTTCACAATACGATCCTGCAGTTGCGGCGAGCTCGCAGCGCCGTCTCGGACATAGCGCAGATGATGAGGCTGCTTCGGGTCGTACTTCATGACTCGCACCTTTTCCTGGCCTACAACGTAGCAGCGGAAATATTCCGTAAACTCAACGGCTGACTGAAGGGTCATGCAGAGAGTTCCGGTTTGCTCGTAAGCGTTAAAGAACTCTTCTTGTGAATTGACTTTATAGACGTGTTTCCAGCCTCCGCCGCTGAAAGGCTTGAGAAAAGCAGGAAAGCCGATATAGTCAAATATTTCCTGCCAGTTCAAGGGAAAGATCAGGTTTCGCATGGACTGCGTGGTGGTTCCAGTCGGATGCGCCTTGTGGGGCAGCACTACCGTCTTAGGCACAGCCACGCCGAGCTTGCTGGCCAGGGCGTAGTTGAAGAATTTATCATCCGCGCTCCACCAGAAGGGGTTGTTGATGACAACCGTGCCGGTAAGGACCGCATTTTTCAGATAAGCGCGATAGAACTCGATGTCGTGCGAAATCCGGTCGATAATGACGCGGTAGCCGCTCGGCTCAGCCATTTTTATTCCGCCAATGTGGATATGCTCAGCCGTAACGTCAGGAATGTTCTTGCTGTTGATCCGGTCTACCAGCGCGCCTGGAAAGGTGTTTTCCATTCCGTAGATGATTCCGATTTTTGGCATTTTCCTCTTCTCTCAAAACTAAAAAAACTTGGCGGCCATCCGTTGCCACAAAGGCCAATCATGACGCTCCCCGCCGGTCCAGACATCCAGCCAGTGTGGAATACCGCGGGTGCCCAGTAAGTGGGCCATGCGATAGTTTTCTCCCAGGCAGATATCATGGTCGCCAACGGCTAAGACAAGCTTCATTTGCCGGTAACGTTCCAGGAACCACGGATCACTCGTGTTCTGAACGTAATCTACCGGGTTGTTGAAGTAAAACTCATTATCGTAGTAACCGTCCATAAACGACCGCATATCAAAAGCGCCGCTCATTGAAATACAGGCGGAGGTCACGTCCGGATGCTTCAGCGCAAAGTTAACGGCATGATAACCGCCTAAGCTGCAGCCGGTCACACAAATTCGCCCTTGGCCGTTTACGCCCTTGATGAGGGGAACAACTTCGTGCAGCAGATAACTTTCATAAGCGATATACCGCATCACGCGATCATGCGGGTGGATGTTGCGGTTATACCAGCTTTCTGAATCAATGCTATCCACACAGAAAACTTGCAGGTGGCCATTTTCAATCTTTTGCCAGACGGCGTGAATCATTCCGGCATTCTCATATTCGTAAAACCTACCCTGTGAGGTCGGGAATACCAGGATCGGCATCCCCGCATGACCATATGCCAGCAGTTCCATGTGGCGTCCAAGCCGATGACTGTACCAGTTGTGATAATCGCGGCGCATGCTCTCAAATTCGTTTCCGTAACCAAACCGCCGCTATCATCTTAGTAAACTCCAGAAATTTCGCCGGCTGTTCTTCCCTGCAACGGGAATGAAAGTTGCTCATCTAAGGGCTATAGGCAGTTATGCAGCTGTACAGTTATACAGAAGGCCATCGCTTCAAATGGTTTGTTAAACTGACTCATCGGCCAGAAAATTCACCGTTTGTCGCCGTCGAGGAGCGGGCGACATGCAAGTTGTTGGATTGAGACGATCATTCGCCATAACCCTGATACCTTTCCTTGTGCTGCTGTTTGGCGCTCTGCCAAGCGCGACTGCAGACAATGAGGAGATTCCATCTTCTCTAGCAGACGACATCATTAACAAGTATTTACAGGCAAAGAGCCAGGATAATGAGCTGCGGGGAGCATCGATGGAGGTTGAAATCAGCGCTCAAGTCCCCAAACTGAACGAGAGCGGAACACTTCGTGCTTTACGTAAAATTTCTAGAGTAGGTCAGATTACTTACAGGCAGATCGCTTTTCAAGGCGCAAACTTTGTGAAAAAGGAAATTATCGCTCGTTATCTGGATGCAGAAAAGCAGGAACAGGGCGATCAGGATATCGGGATCACGCCGGAAAACTACAAATTCAAATATAAGGGTCAAGTTCCGTCACAGGCCAATTCTCCTGCTTTTGTATTTCAGTTAACACCACGCAAAAAAAAGCTAGGTCTGTTTAAAGGCGAGATGTGGATTGATTGCAAGACGTACCTGCCGGTGTTTGAAAAGGGAAGACTGGTCAAGAATCCAAGCGTCTTCTTCAAAAAAGTTGATTTCAGGCGCGGTTTTAACATTCAGAACGGCTTGGCGGTTCCGACCTACCTTGTAAGTACAATTGATACGCGTCTAGTTGGTAAGATAGAGATTAATATTAGTTTTTCAAAGTTTGCTCAGGGTCGTGATACCGAAGCAGACGAGGACGCTGCCGACTCCGCCGCGACTCGTCAGTCGATGCTCCGGTAGTTCAGGCTCGCCGCTTAATGCTGTCAATCACCGTATGGCCTTCGGTAAAGTCTAATTAATTTCATAGGGTTGAGTCTGTCGCCCCTAACCAAGTAACCTGGAGAATAATATTCAGGGAGTCCATGAGAACGCTTTTTCTTAACCCTCCTTCTTTTGAGGGCTTCGATGGCGGTGCCGGTTCACGCTGGCCCGCTGCTCGCGAGATCGAATCCTATTGGTACCCGGTTTGGCTCTGCTATCCCGCTGGCATGATCCCCGATAGCAAAGTCCTGGACGCGCCGCCTCACAAGGTTTCAATTGACCAGACAGTGGCGATGG
>JAFAZU010000532.1 GCA_019239585.1 Acidobacteriaceae bacterium | reverse complement strand
GCGTTCGGCTGCAGTTGCGTCAAACGTTCCAGGTACTTGAGCGCTTGCGCGGGCCGTCCGGCTCCCAACAATGCGCCGCCCATTCCCCGAATTGCATCAACGTTGGAACTTTTGATCGCAAGAGCGGACTGGTAATTCGTGATTGCTCCATCCCAATTGCCCTCACCTACCAGCTTTGTCGCACTTTGCATAAAGTTCCAGAACTTAGCCGTATCCAAAGCCTCGGCGACATTGGGATTCCTCGGCGACTCACTCTTTGCCTTTTGGAACTCGTCAACAGCGCCTGTAAAGTCGCCCTGCTTCATGCGGACGAATCCAAGACCCGCTCGCGCCCGACTATTATGTTCATTGGCGGCTAGAGCAGCGGAAAAGCGTTGCTCCGCTCCTGCGACGTCAGCCTGCTTGAGAGCTTCATAACCTAGCTGCTCATCCTTATTCATGGCGACCTCCGGGCCGCTGCTGGCAATAGCTGTGCTCAAATTGTCGAAGATAGCTTTCAACTCGGAATCTGAATATCGGCTCAAGTAAATGTGCAGTGAGGGGAGGAAAGCGCGATTGCCTTTTTCCCAAAGCAGTGCCTGCCGCCAGGCTTCTTTCGCTTTGGCTGCTGCCGGTGTCGAGCCTTCAACCGTTGAAAGCAGGGAGACCCCGGCTAGTCGGGTTCCTGGCCGGTACGTGAGCAGGCGGCCTGCTGTTACTTGATAGTCCTGTACTTCCGGGTATTCGTTCGCTAGCTTCTTCAACGCAGCCATCGCGGGCTCAAACCCATCAGGAGTATGAGCCAGCGTTTCATAATAGGCAAGCGCCCACCCGCCTGCTGGCGGAGTAGGGCCGAAGACGTCGCGGTAAATTCGCATGGCCTCGTCGAAGTGTTGTGCCGCCGCCAGCTTCGCCGCCTGATCGAGGCGAGCCTTTTGAGTTTTGGAAGTATCCGGAGAATCAAGCTGCGCCCACGCTCCTCCGTCAGGAGAAACTTTTCGAAGCTTGGCCATGTAGGCGTTGGCCTCTTCCACTTTGCCGCTTCGTTTCGCCCAACGGGCAAGTCCCGCCAAGGCATCCGGCTGGTTTGGATTGTTAATCAGAATCTGCTGCCATACCTGCGCTGCCAGATCGGCCCGGTCCCTTGCTTCTAAAGAGCGGGCCTTCTGAATCAAATGCTCTACTGCTGACGACTGGTCCGCCGCCGCGCCTTGCAAGAGAGCGCCGGCAAACACGAAACTGACAATAACTGTTTTGAATCTCACCCGAAACTCCGATAAAAAGTGCATGGTCATTTTAATTGCAGCCTGTGTCTAATTACTGGCGATACTTAGTCGCTTTTGCGCCTGCTGCTCCAGATACTGTTCCCACCAGCGTCCAATACCAATCGCGCAGACGATTAGTAGAACCGGCACAAGCCAGAGATAGAACCTGAGCGTGGAGTAGATCGCGGCGGAAGAAGCTACCGGACCCAACGTGTAAGCGCTTCCGGCCAGGGGGAAAGAGTGGAACTGCTTGTCATCTGCCAGAACCAAGCCGCCCGAGATATTACCCAGCCGCGCCTCTTCCGTCAACCTTGTGAAGTATGCCTGGTCATCCCCCTCCGACCGCGTCGCTAACACGATCACGGTCCGGCCCGCTTCCTGTGGGTTTGAGAACTGTTCCATCAGAAAGCTCGGTCCCGTCTCGCGGTTCAGCAGATCCGACAGTTTGCGGTTTTCCTCATTCCGGCCCAGGGCGACCCGGCTCATCCATTGATTTGGCGGCAGCGAGAATTCGCCACTGAAGAAGCCTCCGCCGGAGGGCTTTAACAGCATGTGTGCGGCAAAGGGCTGAAAAGGCGAGCCGTCATTACTGCTTCCGATCACTAAGAGATCTTTGCCAGTTTCTGTAAAGGGATGGGCAGCATCGGTCACATCGAACCGCAGCGCCGGGTAAGCGGTCTGCGCGCCTAGGAATCCCAGGTCATCCAGGTAAAGGCCAATCTGCGCGGCTGTTGCATCATGCGGAAGCACGATTCCGGTCCTGCTAAGATCCCGCTCCCTTGTAAACGGAAATCCCGAAGCGGCGAAAAGGTCCAGCCTCGGCATGCGCACAAAGTGCGAAGGATTTTGCAGGTCCAGATTCGTGCTGGGAAGTATCTTTAAGTCCAGCCCGGACAGATCGGAACCAAACGGAAGGGAGCGATCCGCTGCCAACTCAACGGTTAGAGTGTTGCTGGCATACAGCAGCGTAACCGGAATCGCAAAACTTTGGGTCTCAGACGCAGCGCTGTTACGCGCAGTCATCTCGCGTCGAGCAACTGGAACATCATTCAATCTGATGAGCAGTGAGACATGCTCTCCGGAGTTCAAACCGGAAAGCTGGAAGACGAGATGGAGCGGAACGCTGGTCTTCGTCCCGTAATCCAGATCGGGCGCCATGCGGAAATACAACTTGGCCGGCGAGTTTTGTTTCGCGTGCAGCAAGCTTTCGTTAATCCCTGCAGCAATCGCCAGCGGTCTGTCCGAGGGAAGCCAGCGCGGGCCGTCGAGGGCGGCTCGTTCCGGTAAAGAAAAGGAAGGTGCCACAGCGCGGTCCGTATCCGTCCGTATCTGATTCAATGCAAGCGCATAGGCTAGGTTCAGAAGCTCAGAGCTGTTCTTTCCAACAAATGCAAGCACCTTCCCGTCGCGGCCCGAAGGATTGTCACAGATCGCAACAGTGGAATCCGTTTCGGAAAGCCCTAACTTAATAGCCAAATCCGAGCCGGAAGGAGCAAACAGGACGACATTGCCCGAAGGAACCTGTCCGATCGAGGCATTGAAGTGACTGCCTCGATAATCGGCCAGCACGCCAAACCAGGACGCCAGGACCCCAGCCGCTTTTAAGGTCTGCAAATCGGGTTGCGAGGCAAATACGAATGGAACAGTGACCGGCCGATGCACGGACGGGTCAACAAACGGAGCAGGAAGCATCGACAGACGGTTAGGCAGCGCGAGTGTCGTTCCGAAGGTTTCCAACTCCGTCGTCGGCTCAATCCGCAGTGCAATTCCGTCATTGATGTCCGCCTTGCAGGGAAGAGCGCACTGTTGCAGCAAACGAAAACTCAATGTATTGTCGTGGACCAGCAGATCCGGCGGCAGCGTGATGTGGCTTGCTTCGGGTGAAACGGAACCGCTGTTTAAAGGCAGCGTTATCACGTCCATATCGTTCAGGGCAATATTCAGACTGGTTGTGCCTCCAATCGGCAAATGACTCACTTGATAGTGCAGGGAAAGACTAGCTCCATCCACAACCTTTGTGCTGGGCAAGACGAAGCTGAGACTCGCCTTTGCATCGGAACCATGCAACACTATGGCGTCTTTGCGGCCCAGGTCCAGAAGGCTCTGGTGATCCCGAAACTCCCCTGACTCGGCCCGCGCCTGATGGGAAGGGAAGCCCAGGCATAACAACAGAATGGAGGGTAAAAGAACCGGCTTGGCGGAAGCTGCGGCTTTCTTCTTCGATTCGGCTTTTCGCTCCCGTTTGATAAGTAGGCCCGGCAGCATCCAAAGGCCGTGCGCGCCGATTCCGAACACATTCACCAAGCTGCTGAGAATGCGGTCCCTGCTCTGGTCCTTGGTCCAGTCCAGCCAGGAATCGGCCCGGGCGTAAACAATCTTAGTGATCGCTCTCTGGTGCGCCAGATCGCTCGCCAGAAACCGCATGTGAATACGGTTTTCGCTGGTGCGAACGGTCTCGACAGCGAAACGGTGTTCCTCGTCGCCGGACCGCAGTACCACAAACGCTTCCTGGCCTGCCGTCACCTGGAGGATACGCTCCGACCGCAGCGCCAAACCGCCCTCTGAAAGGTCGATTACGCGGCAGTGATGAACATTTTCCGGCGAGATCAACAATGTTGCCGTCAAGGGTGCATCCACTCGAACGCTGGCGCGTCGCTGCTTGC
>JAFAZU010000439.1 GCA_019239585.1 Acidobacteriaceae bacterium | reverse complement strand
GGGCTGCGTTTCTGGCGCGATGGCCGGGATGTGCCGGATGTTCTGTTTGGATTGTTTGATTATCCCGAAACGACCAATCACCCGGCATTCAACCTGGTCCTGCGAGTGAATTTTGTGAGCGGCGCGGAGGAAAGTTCCGGATTCCGCTTTACCGGTAGTGAGGGGCTGATGACCGTTGATGATAAGGGCGTCACCTTAACGACCGCGAGCGCGCCCAAAGAGCCCGGCTACTCCATTGGCACCTTTGATAAAACGGAACAGGAAGCGTTCATGAAGAAGTATCGGCAGGAATACCCGCAAAACTCCCCCGCTCCTGGAGATATGCGGGACAGCCGACAGGAAACCTTTGCGCCGCCTCCCCGCTACAGCGATCATCTCGATCACCACCTCAACTTTGCTTCTGCGATCCGTTCCGGAAAGCCGGTCGTGGAGGATGCGGTTTTCGGCTTTCGGGCGGCGGCTCCCGCCGTGCTTTCCAATGTCAGCTATTTCGAGAGCCGCATTGTCGAGTGGAATCCCCAAACCATGAAGGTGAAAGCGTAAGCCATGTTTGCAGCAAATGAAAACATCCAAATTGCCTTGATCGGCGCAGGCGGCATGGGCCAGGGTGACGCTAAGATGGCGACCGCCTTGCCTGGCGTTAAACTCGTGGCGGCTTGCGACTGCTATGACGGTCGTCTCAAGCACATGAAAGAGGTATACGGCAACGATACCTTCACCACGAGAGACTACCGCGAGATCGTTGCCCGCAAAGACATTGATGCTGTCATTGTTGCTACACCGGACCATTGGCACACCCGTATCTCGGTCGACTGCCTGAATGCCGGTAAGCATGTTTACTGCGAGAAGCCGATGGTACACGCCATTGAGGAGGGCAGGCTGATTATTGAGGCGCAGGCGAAATCCGGTAAGGTTTTTCAGGTCGGCAGCCAGTACCGCAGTTCCTTTGTGTATCAGAAGGCGCGGGAACTGTTCCAAGCCAAAGCGATTGGCGAGTTAAACGCAGTGGAAGCTTGGCTCGACCGTAACACCGCCATTGGCGCTTGGCAATATTCGATTCCGACCGACGCCAATCCCCAAACCTGCGACTGGGAACAATTTCAAGGCTCCGCGCCCAAACGTCCCTGGGACCCCTGCCGTTTTTTCCGCTGGCGCAATTTTCAGGACTACGGAACAGGTGTGGCCGGTGACCTCTTTGTTCATTTGCTGACTGGAGTTCACACCGTCACGGATTCGATCGGGCCGACGCGCGTTTACGCAACGGGAGGCATTCGTTACTGGACCGACCGCGATGTGCCGGATGTCATGCTGGCGACCCTCGATTATCCAGCGACGCAGGCGCACCCTGCTTTCAATGTCATGCTGAAAGTGAACTTCAAAAGCAGCTTGCCCGAAGAGTCATTCGGATTGAAGTTCATTGGAAGCAAAGGCGTAATGACCACCAGCAGTTTTACAAAATTGCAGGTAATACGCACGCCGCGTCCGGAAGAGTTCGATTACACTATCGATAGCTTTGCCGAATCCACCCAGAAGCAATTGGCTCAAGACTGGATGGCGAAACACCCTGCCGCTACGCTCAGCAGCTTAAAGCCGGACAACACGGAGGTTTTTGATGCCAGCAGCCAGGATGCCCATTCCGATCACCATCGGAACTTTTACGCGTCCATTCGCGATAAGCAGCCGTTGATCGAAGACGCCACCTTCGGATTAAGGGCTGCCGGTCCTGCTCTTTTGACAAATGAAAGTTATTTCAAGAAGAAGATCGTCGGCTGGGACCCTGAAAAGATGGCAGTGAAGACTTAGGAAAGCAAAGCCGGTCACTTCGTTCGCGGCTCCTTGCCCAAGGCGGCATTCAACGAACCTTGCCGGTATCCTTCTAAGTCGAGCGTTACATATAGAAAGCCGAGCTGCTTAAAAATAGCGGTTAGTGCGCCTGCGCTTTCCAGTGTTAAAGCTTTGGAAAGCTCTTCGCGAGCAATCTCAATTCGGACCAATTCGCCATGAAAACGCACGCGAAATTGTCGAAAACCGAGTGCCCGTATTTCTTCTTCGCCCTGCTCAATAGTTTGAATGGTTTGGATCGTAACAGGCGTTCCATAAGGAACACGTGAGCTTAAACAAGCGGCTGCCGGACGATCCCAAGTGGATAAACCAGCCAAGCGCGACAGTTCTCGAATTTCTGCTTTCGTCAACCCGGCCTCCACCAGGGGAGCCTTCACCTGATGTATTTTCGCCGCACGCTGGCCGGGACGATAATCGCCTAGGTCATCCTGATTGACACCGTAGATGATGTGATGATAGTCATGTTCGGCGGCATAAGTCTCTAGCCGTAGAAACAGCTCATCTTTACAGTGAAAGCAGCGGTCTTTATCGTTTTTGACGTAATCTGCATTATCAAACTCGTAAGTGTCGATGTATTGATGTGCAAAACCGCATTCGCGGGCAAATGCTTCCGCATCCCGTTTATGCGAGGCAGGGATGGAAGGGGAATCAGCGGTAATCGCCAGGGCATTGTCGCCCAGCACGCGATGCGCCGCCCATGCTAAATAAGCCGAATCGGTGCCGCCGGAATAAGCAATAATGACTCGCCCTAAGCTCCGCAGATTGGCAAACAAAAGTTCCTGCTTTGCTTGCAACATTTGGGGGTCAAGACGCGGAGGGGTGGCCTGCAAGGCTACCAGGGTGGCCATATTCGCAGTGTACAAAGTTTGAACTCAACATGAATGATTTTGCAACTAAAGCTAGTTGCAAAAAGCTCGCTAATGTAGGAAGCTAATTGAATGCAGGGGTATCACTGCGATGAGTCAGCATGAAAAGCTGCTCAGCCGTCTTAAGCAAAAGCCCAAAGATTTTACATGGAGCGAGTTGGAAACATTGTTAGCAGGGCTCGGGTATAAGCAAGAGCCAGGCCGTGGATCGCGGAGGAAATTCGT
>JAFAZU010000388.1 GCA_019239585.1 Acidobacteriaceae bacterium | reverse complement strand
CGGCTGCTATAAATGCCCTGAAAGACCGGATTCAGTTCACCTCTGATCACAGGCCGGTCTTTTCGCCGGGCCACAATTGCTTCCAAGTCGGACGGGAGGGCCAGTTTTGCCTGAAACGGCTGTGCCGTTCGATTGAACTTCTCCACCATAACGGGCAAGGCTTCTTCCGGCTCCCAAACGTCGGCTCCCGCCAGTAAGACTCGCTCGTGTCCGTGGGTGAAGGGTGTCAGAGTATCGAACCGGCTTCTGAGCAAACGAGCAAAGTCCGGCTCGTTGGATGGCAAGTTAAACAGCGCCGCATAGCTGATCGGTAGCCAAAAGGCTGGTATCTCGGTCCCGTCAATACCGCGCCAGAGAAACTCGCTGGGGGTATCAGGCGCAGACACTCCCCGTTGAAACCAATAAGACTTCATACCCGCCAAGCGCAAAATTTGCGGCATCTGCGCATTGTGCCCGAATGTATCCAGACCCCAACCGGTCGTGACATCGTAGCTCAATCTCTCGCGGAACCAGGACTTCCCCAGCAGATACTGGTGCACGATGGATTCAGCCGAAGGCATGTTGTTGTCATGCATGGTGTCCGTGCCTCCCGCGATCTGCAGACGACCCTGCGCCAGCATTTCGCGAAAGCTCGCCACCTCCGTCGGGTACCGTTCAATAAAAGGTCGCACGTAACACATCTGATCGAGCACAAAGCGATACTCCGGATATTTCTTGAGCAGGTAAAGGGCCTTGAGGATGTTCGGGAGCCCTTCCTTCAAATACTCCTCCCGCGTCTTAAAAACCGCGCCTTCCCAGTGGGTATGAGGGATGATCAGCACAACCTCCTTCGAAGGAAGCTGTGCCCAAAGCGCACCGCCTATCAGATAGAAGCACGCCAGTATCAAAAGGATTGTCACTTGAATCCTATTCATTTATTTGGCTTCTCCATAGTTGCAGTGCTCTTAAATCGATTGTCGGCTGGATAGTGCGCCCTCCCGCGCTGCATTGCTTCAGAGGCTCTATCAGGGAGACCTGCTTGATTAGCGGCGTTTGCAAAACCAAGAAGGGCATCAGGGTTGAACGGATCGCTTTTCAAAACAAAAGAGAATTGGGCAAGTGCTCTCTCCGGCTGCTTGAGTTCCAGCAGAATCTGGCCGAGGACTAAACGATAACGCGGAGAGTTTGGCTCAATTTCCAGAAATCTTGTGATAGCTGCCGCCGCTTCCAATTGTTGATCTGAATCCAGATAAGCTTTAATCAGTCCTTTGTATGCCGCCTCGAAGGTTGGTTCTATTTCGATAGCTTTCCGGAAAGATTCAATGGCGACCGCGAAATGCTTTTCTGCCAAAGCTGCTCTTGCCTGACTGTAGGCAGCAGCGGCAGCTTTTATATGTACTTCTGTCGCAGCATGATTTGAGTGATAAGCCAGAGCTAGAGCAAAGACGAACGAAAAACTGCTCACGGTTGTGCTTCCTTCTGTATTAAGGCCTCATTCAATCTGCGTTGGCTCAGTTCGCCTACAGCATCAATTTTTCCGCTTCGGAGTTGCTGAAAGAGGAGCTGTGAATCTTCCTTTCTCCCTAGCTTTTGATAAGCCCGCGCCAAGTTGTACGCGGCAGTTCGAGAGCCAGGATCGCGTTGATGCGCTCGTTCGAGGTCAGCTACGGCCTCTTTCGTGCTGCCCGCTTCGAAGAGTAGTTTCCCTCGCAGAGCCCGTGCAGAAGCAGAATTACTGTTCAACTCGATGGCTTTATGCAGTTCACGTAGGGCGGCCTGCGTGTTCGCAGCGTTCAGCTTCAGCAAACATTCAGCGAGTAGGTAATGCAGATCTGAATCAACAATCCCGCGCCGGTTAGCCGACTCAAGGGAATGAATGGCGTCCGTGAATTTACCCTGCTTATATCGCGTGAGCGCGAGGAAGAAACGTGGGTCGGCCCAATCCGGAGCAAGTCGGATCGCATTTGAGAAGTCATCGTAAGCTTCGTCTAATTGTCCGATCAGAGTATTGGCCGCTCCACGAACGACCCGCACTTCGGCAGATTCAGGAAAGGCCTGCACCGCATCAGAGGCAACCACCGCAGCTTCCGCATAACGGTCCTGATCGGCATAAAGTGTAACCAGGTTCAAATAGGCGGACTGGTCCTCCCGATGGCGCTGGATCTCCTGCAGCAGAATTGATTGGGCCTGCTCATAAAGAGCCAGTTTTGAATAGGAAACAGCCAGGAGATTCGCTGATTCCGGGCTTAAGTCTCCTTCTTCTGTTTCGAGTGTCTTTAGCACCTTGATCGCACCTTTGTAATTAGTCAGTTCAAATTCGCTAAGAGCCACTGCATACTGATGGCTGGGGCGGTCCGGGACACCATCCGGGACCGATTGAAATACGCTGAGAGCCTCGTTAAAGTGACGCGCTCGGCCATACAGCCATCCAATCTCGAATAACTGCAAAGGCGACAAATTACCGCACTCTTTCAACCTACCTAAGCTTGCTGCCGCATCCTCGTAATTCTTTACTTGAAGGAGGCGCTTTACTGAGGCAAACTCCGATGTGACATCACATGACGTTCGTCCTTCTGAGCTTTGGCATAACAAGGAGCCGGCACATACCAGTAAACAAAGGGACGGGCACATCATGTCAATACACATAAGTCTGAGAATCTTGAAAGCGCAAATCCTGGTGTGCTTGGGATTGCAGGTTCGCTACGATGGTGCGTTCGGCTTGCGCATCGGCGGCTCTGTGCAGTTGAACGTAGAGGGTCGCCAGTTCAAGATGAAAGGGACTGGAGTCTTGCATCTGAGGCTCCAAAGCTTTCAGAATCTCAAGAGCATGGGAGAACTGGCCACAGTGCCGCAACGCCCGCGCCAGTTCCAATCCGATGGAGGCGTTTGACTGATCTGCCTCCCAAGCACTTTGGAGGTGAGCAGCAGCGGACTCACAATCGCCTCGACGGCCCTCCAGGATTCCGAGTTGGCCTTTTGCTGACGAATTGGACGGGTCGGCAGCAAGTGCTTCGAGAAGGTAGGCTTGCGCTTCTCTATCGTTTCCCTTTGAAATCGCCGCTTGAGCAAGTCCGATGAGGGCTGCAGGCAGATGTGGGTGCTGGTTGATGGCGTCCTGGTATTTGGAGATAGCGGCAATAGTATCTCCCTTCTGCTGAAGCACATCGCCGAATGCCACAGTTAATAGGGGATCATGAGGGCTTCTCTCCAGCGTGGCATTCACAACCTCTTCTGCCGTCTTGGTGTATTTGAGGCGGAGAAGCTGTTCAATCAGAACATAGGCGATCTCCGGGCGATTCCCGCCGAGGTCCCGGGCGCGGAAAAGCCACGGTATCGCCTTTCGCGGCTCTCCTCCTGCGGCATAGTCAAGACCAATTCGAAAGTATGCTTCGACGTACCCCGGTCTATGGTCGATTGTCTGGAAGTAAGCACTCCTGGCTTTATCGAACTGGTGTAAGTGCGAATAGCCTAGCCCCAGGTTGAAACTGACGGCATCGTCCACATCCGCTTCAGGGATTCTGCTCAGGTAGTCAACGGCTTTCCGATAATCGCCGCGCTCCCCCAATAGCGAGCCGAGAGTAAACAATATGCGGGAATCAGATGACTGAGAACAGTGGGTAGCGGCAGAATCCAAAAGGGCATTCGCCTTTACGGAATCATGTTGTTGAAGGGCAACGAGGGCCAGCCTGAGGTTTTCTTCGCACCCCAGCAGGGGGGAAAACAGAAAGAAAGCCGTCAGTGCAACCATCAAAACAAAAATTTTAATGCAAACTGGATGTCGCGGGGCGCGCCCGCCGTGGTAATCACGCCAAATGAGGTGTCTTGAACGTTGTTGTCCGGCAGACCGAATCTTGGATGATTCATTACGTTAAAGAATTCGCCCCGGAACTGTATCTTCATGGATTCAGTAAGCGCAAAGTCCTTGAATGTGATGAAGTCAATGTTGGTTTGCCCGGGTCCGAACATATTATTCCTACCCTCGTTGCCAAAGGTGTAGTTAGCGGGGAGCGTAAAAGCGGCGGTATTGAACCATTCAAGGCGACTCTGTGTAAACCCCGAGAGCGGGTCTCCCACTACTTGGGCGCGCTGGTTTCCTCCACCGACATTAGCGATATCACCGCCAGCGACAATGCTGAAGGGCGCTCCGGATACGTAGGAATAAATGCCCCCGAGGTTCCAACCGCCTAACACGGCCTGCGTAAAGCCGTTCGCATTTGCCAGATGGGTCTTTCCTTTTCCAAAAGGAAGCGCATAGGTTCCGCTAATGGTCAACAGGTGTCTGCGGTCGAAATCCGACGGGCCCCAATCGCGGCGCAGATCGTACTCCGTTTCGATGCTGCCGGATTGACCTTCTGACTGTATATCGAGGGATTTGGACCACGTGTACGAAGCGAGGAATGTCAGTCCGAACGATAGCGACTTCTGCAGCTTCGCTTGCAGAGAGTTGTAGCTGGAAGTGCCTATGTTCGTGCTATTTGAGATGCTGCCGCCGGCATACTGAGAAAACCGCTGGCCGCGGCTCACTAACGATCCTGGTCCAGGAATGCGAGCCGTATTGATTTGCGGCTGTATGAAAAGATGTCTACCTCCGGAACCGACATAGTCCAGACTAAGAACCAGGGAGTTTGCCAACTGCTGCTCAATGCCGGCATTGTATTCCATTGCATAAGGGATCTTATTTCGGGGATTGGCTGTAAACGCAACTTTTGGCTGCAGAGGGTCCAAGAACGACGAGGCGAGGGGCAGATTGTCAAAGGAAGTATCTGGCAGACCCCGGTTCAAAGTGCTGACGGACACGCCATAGCCCTGGGGCCAGGAGATTCTTGGATCCTGCGATTCCTGAACCAGCACATTGTTATGGTCATCGAAGATCGCGAACGCGCTCCGGATCACAGTCTTTTCGCTGGCCCGGTACGCCAGACCGAAACGCGGCTGCCATCCGTTGTATTTCGGATCGAAGAATGTCTTTCTGACGTTCGGGGCTTGGAACAAGGGCGGGAATGCGGTCGGAATCAGGAACGCTCCGGTATCGGGATCAAGACCCGATACTTTATTGTTCTTATAATTAGGTGGATGTACGAAGTCATACCGTAGGCCTGCCGTGATCGTTAGCTTACTGGATACCTGCCACTTGTCTTGAACGTAACCCGCATACCAGAAGGTACTTGCATCTGCCGATGTGTCACCCAGAAAACCAAATAAGCTGTCGGGCAGCCCGAGCATAAAACTGGCGGCTCCCAATCCTGTGTTATTGAACACACCACCTTGCGATGTGGCATTGCGCGTGAAACTTGTGGACAGTCCCCAACCATCATCGAAGCTGTGAATGTGATAGACCATCGCCCCCACACCGACCGTGTGATTGCCACGCACCATCGACAGATCGACGTGTCCATCGTGATTTTGCTGAGGACCCAGGGGAATGGCGAATTGACTCACACCGGTATAGCCTTCTGAGAGGCCAATTTGCGGGCCCAGCGGGATTCCATTTCGTTCTGGGTTGATTCGAACATAGTTAGTCGCTTGAAGAAACTGCAACCCGGAGGGCTGGTCAAATTGCCCGAAGTTGGTCTCGGTGTAACCATAGCGGAGATTGAGAATCGTTGTCGGCCCGAATAAGTGGGTGAAGCCGACAGCGACCGTCTGGGCATAATTGTCCAAGGATTGCGTATAGGTGGGCAGGCTTTCCGGGCGGGTCAGCGTAGGATGACTGCGATTATATCGTCCGTAGATGCTGTCGTTATCGCCAAAGCGGTGGTCGATCCGTATACCGGTCTGATCGTTGTCGGTGGCTGTGGATTGAGCAAACTGGTAGTTCGGCAGCACATTGGGTCCTACTGCCAGATTTGGAAGCGGATAATACTTCTGCAAAACAAGTTGAACTCCCGGGCTGAGCCGATTAGAGGGAATAATATTGCCAGGAAAAGGATCACGAAGAACGTTTCCGGGGTTAGTCGGGTCCGGACGGCTCGTGGCAGGGTCGAAAATCTGATTGGTCAGGTAAGGACGTCCGATACTGTCCACTCCCGCCTGCGGACCTAATACGGCGGAAAAGTCCCCTTGGCGCATGGCAGCCGTTGGGACACTGGCAAAGTAACTTCCACTTTGCCGCGACCGGAAGCCTTCCCAGTAAACCGAAAACCAAGTCTTGTCCCGCCCATTGTAGTAGGGGAGCCGGACCGGTCCGCCGAAATAAACTCCATACTGGTTTTGCCGGTAGGGAGGCTTCCTCTGGTCAAAGAAGTTCCGGGCATCGAGCTTATCATTGCGGAAGAACTCCCAAAGGGAGCCATGAAACTGGTTGGTTCCCGGACGGGTAGCTATGTTGATGTTGGCGCCGGAGGAGATCGCAAACTGCGCGTCCGTAATGTGCGACTGAACGTTGAATTCCTGCAACGCATCAGGAGGCGGACTAACCGCCCAGGTATCGGTATAAACAGCATTGTTCAGAACGCCGTCCATAGTGAAATTGTTCTGCTGCCCCCGCTGGCCGTTCACCGACGGACTGATGCCGCCCGCTCCTTGCCGTATGGTGAAAGCGCCCTGTTGTCCCGACTGCACGGGCGCTGCGCCGGGCGTGAGCAGAACAAGCTGGGTGAAACTCCTGCCGTTTAAAGGCAGATCCACAATCTGGTCATGTTGAACGACCTGGCCTAACGTGGCAGATTGAGCTTCGAGCGCGGGCGGCGCAGCGGTTACCTCGATATCCTGCGAAACCGTGGAAAGAGAAAGGTTGAAATCAAACGTAATGTTCTGATTTACAAGTAATTGTAGGCCACGGTGAGTCTCCTTCGCAAAACCGGGCTTCTGCACGGAAAGGTCGTAAACACCGGGAGGCAACTGCGCAATGGTGTATGTCCCGCTTTCGGAGCTTTCGGCAGTACGGCGTAGTCCTGTTCCGGTATTCACGGCCTCCACCTGGACACCACCCACCGCCGCTCCGGACGGATCGAGAATCGTACCAGTAATGGAGCCGGTGACTGTCTGTGCGGGGAGATAGGCTGCCCAGAAAAATACAGCTAAGAGAAAGCAACTGAGTCTACGGAATTGCATTCGTTTCAACCCTCTGATAGCGTTTAGACAAACGGAACAAGCCGTTGATTCTCCATCGAGATAATTAAGTCAGTTATAGTTCGCTCCGATGATTGTGTCAAGACTTTTTTCACGCCTCGATGAAAGTTCTGTTGTAACTGCGCCGTTTTGCGTCTACAGAATCATGTGTGGTGAGTGCTGATGTCACGCAAACTGGCGTCAGAGCTGCAAGTCCTTCGGGTAGAGGATGTCCGGGACACCAATGAGACACGGTTTCTGCACCTGATCCGGGATCAACAGCCGATATCGCAAACCGAGGTCGTGCGGCGAACCGGCCTGCGCCCAGGAACGGTTTCCGTGGTCATCAACCGGCTGCTCAAGGCAGGTTTTTTATATGAAGCTGAGCAAGCGCCCTCTAAGGGCGGCAGGCGCGCGGTCTATCTCCAGGTCAATGCGGAAAAGGCGTACGCGGTCGGGTTGAGCATAGGCGTATGCGAGTCAGTGTACGTAGTTAGCGATTTCAACGGGCGTATCCTAAGTCAGCGGACACTTCGGACCAGCCGGACAGCCGAACCATTCTTGAGACAGTTAGGAAGAGAAATCGCCGAGCATGTAAGGAGCAATTACGGGAAGGCCAGATTTTCAGCGGCAGGCGTCAGTGTTCCCGGTCTTCTGGACCGGGTTGAGGGGACAGTGATCTTTTCGCCCAACCTGGGATGGAGTAATGTGCCCGTCCGGCACCTGTTTGAGCAGGAACTGAATTTGCCCGTCATCGTTGAAAATGACTCAAACGCGGCCGCTCTATCGGAGCTCTGGTACGGACCGCTGGAGATGTCGAGCACCCAAAGTCTGCTGTTCGTGCTGGTGATCGAGGGGATCGGCACGGGCTTCATTCTCAATGGAGAGCTGCATATTGGCTCCAGCGTTGGATCGGCTGGTTTTGGGCATATGTCGATCGATTCAGGAGGTCCCAAATGTTCCTGTGGCAGTACCGGGTGCTTAGAGGCCCTCGCATCAGATCCAGCGACCGTCAGCAGATTTCTTAGAAACCATCCCGAGTATTCGGCAAGCGTTCACTCAGTCCATGACATTGCGGGGCTGGCAATGAGCGGAAACCAGGAGGCTCGCCAGCAGTTGGAAAAAACCGCCACTTATCTGGGCATCGCCATTCGGGGACTGGCGCACGGATTGAGTCCCGAGGTAATTGTAGTCGGCGGACAGATCACCGAAGCCTGGCCTTTGGTCGAGCCCGTCTTACGGCGGGAGCTTCAAAGTGGTTATCTGATTGAGGGCCTGTCATTACCGCAACTCCGGCGCGCTACTGTAGAACGCCCCCCTCTATTTGGCGCGGTTCCCATTGCGCTACGCAGCATCCTGAAAAACCGGAAAAAGCCAGCGGTCACATAATCCCAAACTTTTCGAAAGCGTCGACCGCAGTGCTTCCCTCTTCCAGGGCTTTTCGCACCAGCTTTTCTCCTCGCGCTTTCTCAAGGGCTTTGCTGAAGACTTCTCCCGCGGCATCCTTGGGCACAACCAATACGCCGTCCAGATCTCCAAAGACGACATCTCCGGGACGGACCAATACGCCTCCAATC
>JAFAZU010000161.1 GCA_019239585.1 Acidobacteriaceae bacterium | reverse complement strand
ATTGCTGGCGCTCTGCCCATGTTGCGCCTCCCGGACATGCTTGATGTTTTCTTGTCCCCTCACGCTGCCCGTGCCAATCAGCGCTCCCGCAACGGCGGCGGAAGTAGTCATCCACTGCCGGCGATCATAGAACTTCGGATCATCGCTAGACGGATCCGGAGCTTTTTTATCAATCATGTTTGTTGGCTATGTTACTACAGACATTTGGGTTCACGGAAGTCGTATTTAGTTACACTGCGAAATTTGCGGTTATCCGTAACTCTTCTAAGCTGCGGCGGTGGAATACCTTGTATTTCGGCTCCGGTGTCCGATGGGCCGCAACTGCGAAGCGACAGAATCGGTTCGGCTATCTGTTGTTATTACGATTTCCCATTTTTTCCCGGCTTCCGTCTACCGGTCGTGCTCTCCTGGTATCTTGGGCTCCGAAACGTGCTCGCGGCCGCTCTGCTGCTGAGTGCGCTTGATTGTCCCGCCCAAAATCTTGCCGGAAGCGCCGGCGCCAATCTTGATCCTTACCCGCAGGATTCGCCGGGCGCATCACACGCCAGTCTCGATCTCCGCGTTCGTGGCGCAAATTCTGATGGTTGGCTCTTCCCCGTTACTGAACTCAATAGATCGCTCCCGTCGTGGTTGCAATTTGGCGCGGAGTTCCGGGACAGAGTTGAAGGCCAGGTCGGCTTGCACTATGCTCCCACCAATGATATTTACGATCTGACGCAGCTCCGAATAGGCATCTACATACAACCAACGAGTTGGTTCAAGATTGTCTCAGTCACACAAGACGCGCGAGTCTTCTTCAACCAACACGTGCCCAATGAGCCTTCTTACCAGAACATATGGGATCTCCGCGAGGCTTACGCCACAATCGGCGATGGAGATTCTAGCTGGATGACGGCGACCGTCGGCCGCGAGGTCCTCAGCTTCGGTGACGAGGCCATTGGAACGCCGGCTACGTAATTCAGAAAGCCGCAGTAAAACCGCGCCTCTTTTTGGAGTATAACTACGCATCCGGCAACAAGAATCCCAATGGCTCAACTTGGAGCACACACGATCAGATCTATCCGTCTTCCCACGACAAAATGGATTTCGGGGATCAGTTTGGCTGGCGCAATATCCGAGACCTCCGCGTCGGGGTCCAGGAGAAACTCGGCCGCAGGTGGACCCTCAACCAGGTAATTGATAACGTCTGGCTTGCCTCGAAATACGATGCCATGTATGCTAGCTCCGGCGCCATTTCTGTGTCCGCGCATCCGAATGTGACGAGTACGCATGCCGGAACCGAGCTTGAATTGATCGCTGAATGCAAACAGAACAAACATCTCACCTATGGATTCGGCTGGGCTCATCTGTTTTCGGGAGCTTTTCTGAGCCAAACAACACCTGGCAGGGATTACAATTATCCATTCGCTTACTCAACTTATGTCTTTTAACTGTCTCGATAGAGGGGACAGCATGTCAGGGAAGAAGCAAGTGTACATCTAAACTTGAACGATGACGCCAGCCGTAGCAGAATCGGCAAACGCCTATAGCGCGCGAATAGACGGCAAGGATTTACA
Source organism: Acidobacteriaceae bacterium (assembly GCA_019239585.1). Taxonomy (GTDB): domain Bacteria; phylum Acidobacteriota; class Terriglobia; order Bryobacterales; family Bryobacteraceae; genus Bog-105. The sequence goes on along the minus strand of JAFAZU010000161.1, from coordinate 4,475 downwards.
AACCAGCGTCGCGCTTATTTCAGATTGCTGTCGAATGACGGGCAGTACGGAAAGTGAAATTGGGAAACGCCGTTCACGGAAAGTGACTTTCTGGTTGAACAATTGCTTAGAATCGAGCCTCTCAAACTTCTAAGCATCGCTTAGGCAAGCTACCGCGCTTGCGGGTTAAAGCGGGGCGGCGTCGGTTCGTTGCCGAAAGCCCAGGCGGACAGGTAAGCCAGCTGCAGGATCTTAGCCATCTTTTGGTAATTAATCCGGTCGGCTGTGTCGGTCGTCTGATGGTAATCGGGATGAAAGCCGGTAAACCACCAGATAGCGGGAATGCCGTGCAAGGCAAAAGGAAACTGATCGCTGCGGAAGAAGACATTGAGCGAGGCTTCCCGATCCCATTTGTAGTCCAGGTGCAGGCCGACATTTTCATTCGCTATTTCAACGGTTTTGCGGTAATCGGGAGTGTAGTTGGTGCCGATCAGGTTTAAATCATTGGCTGTGTCGGGAGCAATATTGATCACGCCGTCCGTTTGCTTGCTCGGCGTTTCATTGCGCCCGATCATGTCGAAGTTGATAACAGACCGTGTGGTGTCCAGCGGACGTAGCGGATGTTGGACGTAGTAATAAGAGCCGAGCAGACCGCGTTCTTCGGCTGCAAAGACTATAAAGAGGATAGAACGTTTGGTCTTGGTTGGATTGACTGCGAAGGCGCGGGCCAGTTCCACAACGCCGACGGTGCCTGATCCATTGTCGTCCGCTCCGTGCCAGATCTGCGTTCCGTCACTTCCATCGTGGTCAAAGTGGCCGCTAATAATTATGGTTTCAGCCTTCAAATTGGGATCACTGCCTTCGAGCAGTCCCGCAACGTTGTAGCTACGGCTGCGTCTGGCTTGCGAATTATCTAAATGCAAACTGACCGTGGTGTTCGGAACGGGACGCGAGGCGATTGTCAGATCTTTATCGATGATTGTTTGTAACGCGCTGGGTGTTGTCCCTAGGGGAGCGAGCAGTTGAGCGGCCAGTTTGTCCGAAATTGTCATGCTCGGAATATGAATCTCGTCGCCGATAATTGCTTCGGCAGGGATGCGGCTCATCCGTTGCTGCGTTCCGGCAATCTTCGCGATCCGCTCCTGGTTCGAAACGTGTTTGCGGTTCGGTTCCGCGACGATCAAAACGGCGATCGCTCCATGCGCCTGAGCATTTAACGTCTTAACGCGCGTGGTGGCGTAGCGGGTATTGCCCAGTCCATTGAAAATGGATTGCGCGTTTGTTTCCTGCGGCTCGTGGTCGAAGAGGAGGACGACTTTGCCGCTGGCGTCGATGCCCTTATAGTCGTCGTAGTTCAGTTCGGGGGCGGTGATGCCATACCCGGCAAAAACGAGCTGCCCGGAAAGGTCTACGTTTTCGGGGAACTGGCTGTAAGCTTCGGGATAGTGGAACTTTTCTCCTTTAATCATGAGAAAGCTCCCTTCACGGTCGGGGCGGTACTCCCATAAAGGCACAGTTTGCAGGTAGCTATTGCCGGCCAGCGGCTTTAAACCGGCCTTGGTGAACTCCGATTGAATCCATTGAACCGCTACTTCCGAACCACGGGTGAGGGATAAACGCCCTTCGAGCTGGTCGGAAGCCAGAAAGGTGAGGTCGGCTTGGAGGTCCTTGGTCTGAATGGTCCGGTAGCCTTCCTGAAGATCTGCCGGGATGTCTCCCCCTGTAACAATCGAACAAAGTAGGAACGCGAATGCCCGTGTGCGCATAGGGGCGATTGTAACCTTTTATTGATTGTTCATGCGACGGGCGACAATCAGAGTTGGATGTCTGCGCTTCGCTTTGAAATTGAGAAAACGTGTCCTGAGACAGGCGCGCGGGCAGGACTGCTTCATACAGCGCATGGCACAGTCCCAACGCCCGTATTTATGCCGGTAGGAACGCAGGGCACCGTGAAGGCGCTCACGCCGCGTGATCTCCAACATGACCTCGACGCCAAAATCATTCTGGCGAATACATACCATCTTTTCCTGCGGCCCGGCCACGAACGGATTGAGCGGCTGGGGGGATTGCACCAGTTTATGCAATGGCCGCGCGCGATTCTCACCGATTCCGGAGGATTTCAAGTCTTCAGCCTGGATTCACTGCGGAAGGTAACGGATGAGGGCGTTTTGTTCCGGTCACACCTGAACGGCGATCCGCACTTATTTACTTCCGAAAGCACAGTCGATGTTCAATTAGCGCTTGGGAGCGACATTGCCATGGTACTTGATGAGTGCCTCCCTTATCCAACAACATTTGAGGCGGCAGAGAAATCTATGCGGCGCACGATCCGATGGGCTCAAGAGGGTTACGCGCATTACCGTCGGCGCGAAAAGGGTCTGCACTGCGCGTTGTTTCCGATTGTGCAGGGCTCCATGTTCCCTCCATTACGGCGAGCCTGCACGGAAGCTTTGTTGGAACTGGATGCTCCTGGGTATGCTATCGGTGGTTTGTCGGTGGGCGAAGGGCGTGAGTTGAGTCAGGAAATGGTCGCGGTGACGGCTCCATTACTGCCGCAGGACCGACCCCGGTACGTGATGGGCGTCGGTATGCCGGAAGAATTACCTTTATATGTAGCCAAAGGAGTCGACATGATGGACTGCGTTCTGCCAACCCGCAATGCGCGGAACGGCTCCCTATTTACTTCGGAAGGCAAACTGGCCATCAAGCAGGCGCGCTTTATGGATGACAACGGTCCTCTTGATCCCCTTTGCGATTGTTATACCTGCCGAACGTTCAGCCGAGCCTACTTGCGGCACCTGTTTCAAGCCGGAGAGATTCTGTTTTCAATTTTGGCCTCTCTACACAACATTCATTTCTACCTGAACCTAATGAGGGGGATGCGGAAGGCGATTCTGGAGGGCAGATTTCCGGCGTATTTGGAGCGGTGTGCAGGGTCGGTGGTCGTCAATTTCTAGTCTGTACATCATAGTGTACACTCTCATTTATGAAGGACCTTAGTGTTACCGAGTTCCGGCGTCAATGTCTCTCATTGCTAGAGGAGTTACCGGAGGAGGGAGTTGTGATTACCAAGCGCGGGCAACCCGTAGCACGGGTTACGCCTGTACATCCGCCACGCAAGGGCGAGCGCGTTACGTTGCCCCTGCTGATAGGGAAGGGTCAGCCAGGACCGCTCTGTCCAGACACGGAAACGCCTTATGACCTCGTTTTTGATTGATATTAATGTCTGGCTGGCGATGACCTGGAATGAACATCCACAACACGCCTATGCTTCCCTCTGGTACAGTTCCATCAACAATGCGTCACTCTGGTTTTGTCGCTTGACGATGCTCGGCTTTTTGCGTCTGTTGACTAACTCAAAGGTCATGGGCAACAGCACTGTCACGGTAAATGAGGCCTTAAAGTTGTATGAGCGGTGGATGCACGACCCGCGAGTCGAACTCGTGCCCGAACCGCGCGGCATGGAAAAAGCATTTCGTGAGGCTCTTATACCATTCGCCCTGCAACCGGCGACTAAAGCGATTGCTGATTGTTACCTCGTTGGTTTTGCCGAAGCGAGTGGCGCGCACCTCGTCACCTTTGATAAAGGTTTAGCCAGCTCGGCGCAAGCGCGCAAAGTTCCAGTCATATTAATACGGTCCGTCTGATGCTACGCGTTTGGATGCTTTTCATTTAATCTGTAGACAGATACTCATGCCATTTTTGCTTATTTTCCTGCAAGCCGCTCCTTCGCCGGCGGGTTCGTTTCTGAGCGGAGTGCTGCCGATTGTTTTGATGGTGGCGATCTTTTACTTTCTGGTGTTTATGCCGATGCGCCGCCAGCAGCGCAATCAGAAGGAAATGTTGAAGACGCTGCAAAATGGACAAACGGTGCTGACCAGCGGAGGAATTGTCGGCACCATCGTGACAGTGAGCGATGATACGCTTATACTTCGAGTTAAGCCCGACAATTTAAGATTGCAGGTGGCGCGCAGTTCCGTTACCAGCGTAGTGGGAGCGGAAGACCAGGCGAAAAAGTCCTGATCGGTTGCCGCCTGTACTTTGCGTGAAAAGATGAGACGTAATTTAAGATCGAAATTTCTATTTATCCTGGCCGTAATTCTGGTTTGCATTTACGGAATTATCGGCCTGCCCCGGAGCAAGGACGAACTCGTTGCGAACTGGCACAAAAACATCCGGCTGGGGCTGGACCTGCGCGGCGGTACTTACCTGGTAGTGCGAGTGCAGCAGCAGGACGCCTTTAACACCCTGGCGGGGACCGAGTCGGAACGGCTGAAGGAAGCGGCCCGGAAAGCAGGCATCCAGTATGCCGATATCGGAGTGGATGAGGCCAAATCGCTCAGTGATGCGGTGAAGGCCGCTATTGTCGTGAAAGGCGTTCCCTCCACCCAGGCGGGCAGTTTCCGGTCGTTGGTCAATGACCAGTTCCGCCAGTGGCTTTCAACTCCCCAGGGCGCAACCGATTATCGTTTGACTATGCGGCCCTCGGATGCGCT
>JAFAZU010000151.1 GCA_019239585.1 Acidobacteriaceae bacterium | reverse complement strand
TGTTGTTCTTTTTGCCGTGTCCTTTTTTCTCCATTCGACGACGCTCATCGCTCGACAGCCGAATGGGGAAACAGGCGGAGAAGCAAATCTGCGCCTGCCCGATCTCTCCCAAGCTATTTTCTTTGGCGGCATTAATGGACGGTCTCTTCTGTTAAGCGGATTGATTGTTATCGCGCTCGGCCTCCTGTTCGGTTTAATTGTTTACCACCAATTGAAGAATCTGCCGGTACACAAATCGATGCGGGATATTTCGGAGCTGATTTATGCGACTTGCAAGACTTACCTGATTACGCAAGGTAAATTCCTGTTTCTTTTGGAAGTTGTTGTTGGCGTCATTATTGTGTTTTACTTCGGAGTTTTAGAGCACTTTGACGCACTCAAGGTCGTCGTGATCCTGATGTTCAGTGTCCTCGGCATTTGCGGCAGTATTGGAGTCGCCTGGTTCGGCATGCGCGTCAATACGTTTGCCAATTCGCGCACAGCCTTTGCCAGCTTGCAAGGCAAACCGTTCCCGTGTTACGAAATACCCTTAAAAGCCGGAATCAGCATCGGGATGCTCCTGATCAGCGTCGAACTGTTACTGCTGCTTTGCATACTGCTTTTTATTCCGCGTGATTATGCTGGACCCTGTTTTATTGGCTTTGCGATCGGCGAATCGCTCGGCGCGGCCGCTTTGCGAGTGGCAGGCGGAATCTTTACCAAAATAGCTGATATCGGAGCGGACCTGATGAAAATCTTCTTCGGTATTAAAGAGGATGACGCGCGCAATCCCGGCGTGATCGCGGATTGTACGGGCGACAACGCGGGCGATTCCGTGGGTCCCAGCGCGGACGGTTTCGAAACTTACGGCGTGACTGCTGTGGCGCTGATCTCGTTTATTGTGCTGGCAGTCAAGAGCCCGCTCGTGCAAAGTCAGTTGCTCGTCTGGATCTTTGTTATGGGCGTGATGATGGTAATTTCCTCTGGTTTTGCTTATCTGATCAATGCCGCCATCTCGAAACGAAGATATGCCGCTGCCGACAAGATGAATTTTGAGGCTCCTCTGACTTCGCTGATCTGGGTAGCGTCGGTTGTTTCCATTCTGCTGACCTACTTGGTTTCTTACGCGATCATTCCGGACCTAGACGGCGACACGTCGCTCTGGTGGAAGCTTTCGAGCGTAATTAGCTGCGGAACTCTCGCCGGGGCCGTGATACCCGAACTGGTAAAGGTTTTCACCTCTACGGAATCGGGCCATGTGCGCGAGGTCGTTGCATCTTCCGGTGAAGGCGGCGCTTCGCTCAATGTTCTTTCGGGCTTAGTGGCTGGCAATATGAGCGCCTTTTGGCTCGGCTTGGCAATCCTGCTGCTCATGGGCATTGGATATGGCGTGAGCACGCTCGGCTTGGCCAATTTGATGATTGCGCCTTCGGTGTTCGCCTTTGGACTGGTCGCGTTCGGATTCCTGGGCATGGGTCCAGTCACCATTGCTGTCGATTCCTACGGTCCTGTCACCGATAACGCGCAATCTGTCTTTGAACTCTCCATGATTGAGCAAATCCCGGGTATCAATCAGGAGCTAAAGAAAGATTTCAACTTCGACGTTGATTTTGAAAGGGCCAAAGAACACCTGGAAGAAAACGACGGCGCGGGCAACACTTTTAAAGCAACGGCTAAACCGGTGTTGATCGGAACCGCCGTGGTGGGCGCGACTACCATGATCTTTTCCATCGTTGTGGCCCTCACCCACGGTCTGCAACCCGAACTGCTTTTCCGGCTGTCGATTTTGTATCCTCCTTTCGTACTTGGTTTAATTGCTGGCGGTTCGGTCATCTATTGGTTTACAGGAGCTTCCACACAAGCCGTTATCACCGGAGCTTACCGCGCTGTTGAGTTCATCAAATCCCACATTCATCTCGAAGACGCCGCCCGAGCTTCTACCAGCGACAGCAGGCGCGTGGTACAGATCTGCACCCGCTACGCGCAACGGGGCATGCTGAACATCTTTCTAACTGTTTTCTTTGTCACGCTGGCATTTGCGTTTATCGAGTCTTATTTTTTTATTGGCTATCTGATGTCCATTGCGCTGTTCGGCTTGTATCAGGCCGTCTTTATGGCGAACGCCGGAGGGGCCTGGGATAACGCAAAGAAGATCGTCGAGACAGAATTAAAACAGAAAGGCACTGATCTCCACGTGGCAACCGTAGTCGGGGATACTGTAGGTGATCCTTTTAAAGACACTTCTTCTGTCGCGTTGAACCCCATCATCAAGTTCACAACGCTTTTCGGCCTGCTCGCAGTGGAACTTGCTGTTTCCTTAACCGGTCATCATGGAAGGACCATTGCTCATGTATTAGCAGCGGCGTTCCTGGTAACGGCGCTGTATTTTGTCTGGCGCTCCTTCTACCGCATGAGAATCTCACAGTAGTTACTTAGTCCGTGGCCAGTACACGACCACATACACTGTTCCCAAAAGGAGAAGAACGCAGCCGCCCCACAGCGTCGGGTGATAGCTGGCTAAAACCGTTTGCGGAGGATTCCGTAACTGATAAATTCCCGTGCCCAGCAGCAGAACGCCATAGATGAGCAAAAGCGTTCCGGTGTAGAACCAGACCGATAAGTGAGAAGATTTGCCAGAATGCCTGGACATTACCGGAACACCCATTGCAAATACAAGAACACAAACAACGCCGCTGCTCCCCAGAAAACAGGGCGCTGCACAAGAGGATACTGGCTTTGGCGCGGCAACTCCGTGCAGCCGTATACTAGGCCGTAAAGCTCTTCCTCCGGGCGCGACCTTGTCAATAAACTAACGCCAATTGTCACAGTCACACACCATCCAGGACCAAAGCATTCGATAAAGAGTCTCGGCCATAGGCTTGGCATTTGCTGATAAAGCAATTTGGGATAACGCCGACGGATCGTGGCGCACCCAGAGCCACATGGCAAGAGATGATCCAATACCGGCCAGAAGCC
>JAFAZU010000750.1 GCA_019239585.1 Acidobacteriaceae bacterium | reverse complement strand
GTCGAAGCTGCGGAACTTGACCTTTGGGTTGTGCTTGGCGAGCGTCTTGGTAATGGCCGCCGTGAGCGTGGTCTTGCCGTGGTCGATGTGGCCAATGGTGCCGATGTTGACATGCGGCTTGCTGCGATCAAATTTCTCTTTCGCCATAAATCTCCTCTCTTCTATCGCCTACTTCGTGGCGACTCCGCCTTTATTGCGGTTGATGATTTCCTCGGCCAAGTTTCTCGGTACTTCTTCATACTGACCGAAGTGCATAGTAAAACTGCCACGGCCCTGCGTACGGGACCGAAGCTCCGTCGCATAGCCGAACATCTCCGACAGCGGCACCATCGACTTGATAATGTGCGTGCCGCCCGCGATCTCGGTGCCTTCCAACCGGCCCCGGCGCGAAATCAAATCGCCGTTCACCGAACCCATGTACTCTTCGGGAACCGTGACTTCCACCCGCATCACCGGTTCGAGCAAAACGGGTTTCGCCTTTCCGGCAGCTTCCTTGAAACAAATGGAGCCGCAAATCTTGAATGCCATTTCCGATGAGTCGACTTCGTGGTAAGCGCCGTCGAACACCGTCACCTTGATGTTGTTCAGAGGATAACCGGCCAAAATGCCGCCTTCGAGCGCTTCCACCACGCCCTTTTCAATCGCCGGGATAAACTCCTTCGGAATGTTGCCGCCCGTGACTTCGTTATCAAACTCGAAGTCTTTCTCCGGATTCGGCTCTACCCGCAGCTTCACGCGCGCATACTGACCGCTGCCGCCGGTCTGTTTCTTGTGTGTATAGTCGTACTCGGCCCGGTTGCGAATCGTTTCGCGGTATGCGACCTGCGGCTTACCCACATTCGCGCCGACATTGAACTCGCGCTGCATGCGGTCCACGATAATTTCGAGGTGCAGTTCGCCCATTCCCGAAAGAATAGTCTGGCCCGTTTCCGGATCAGTTGAAACATGCAAGGTCGGATCTTCCGTCGCCAGCTTGTTAATGGCAACGCCCAGTTTTTCCTGATCGGCCTTGGTCTTCGGCTCAATCGCTAACTGAATCACCGGCGCCGGGAAGTCAATCGATTCGAGCAAGATCGGATGATCCTCATCACAGATCGTGTCGCCCGTGACCACCTGCCTTAAACCGACAGCCGCACAGATGTCACCCGCCAGAACTTCCTGGATCTCTTCACGCTTATTGGCGTGCATCTTGACCAAACGGCCAATGCGCTCGCGCTTGCCTTTGCTGACGTTATAGATCGATTCACCGGCATTCAGCTTGCCCGAGTAAACGCGAATAAAACAGAGCTGACCGACAAACGGATCGGTCATAATCTTGAAGACCAGCGCCGAGAACGGCTCCTTGTCGTCGGCCTTCCGCTCCAGCACCTCATCAGGATTATCAGGGCTCACGCCCTTCACCGGAGGAATGTCCAGGGGCGAAGGCAGGTACGCGCACACCGCATCAAGCAAATTCTGCACGCCCTTGTTCTTGAACGACGATCCGCAGATCACCGGAAAGATTTTCTGAGCAATCGTCGCCTTGCGGATACCGGCAACCAGTTCCGCTTCCGTGATCGGCTGCCCTTCGACAAACTTCTCAAACAACGTATCGTCCGACTCAGCGGCCGCTTCAATCAGCTTCTCGCGGTATTCTTTAGCCTTCTCGACGAGATCAGCCGGAATGTCAACATCGTCATACTTCGCACCCAGTGTTTCATCACGCCAGATTCGCGCCTTCATCTTAACGAGGTCTACTACGCCTTTGAACTGATCCTCTGCGCCGATCGGCAGTTGGATCATGACCGGACGCGCGCTCAAGCGATCTGAAATGGTATCGACCGAGCGGTAGAAATCCGCGCCGACGCGATCCATTTTATTGATGAAGCAAATACGCGGAACACCGTATTTATCAGCCTGCCGCCACACGGTTTCCGACTGCGGCTGCACGCCAGCCACAGCATCGAATACCGCACAAGCGCCGTCCAATACACGGAGGCTGCGCTCGACCTCGGCCGTAAAGTCCACGTGGCCCGGAGTGTCAATAATGTTGATTGTGATGTCGTTCCACTGACAGGTGGTTGCGGCAGAAGTGATCGTGATACCACGCTCCTGCTCCTGCGCCATCCAGTCCATGGTGGCAGTTCCTTCATGCACTTCACCGATCTTGTGCGTGCGACCGGTGTAGTACAGAATGCGTTCGGTCGTAGTCGTTTTACCGGCATCAATGTGCGCCATGATGCCGATGTTGCGCATTTTCTCTAACGGTACAGTGCGAGGCATATTTCAATCCACCAAAACTTCAGCTTTGGAATCCTTACCAGCGATAGTGCGCAAAGGCTTTATTGGCCTCCGCCATGCGATGCACATCGTCCTTCTTCTTCACAGCGCCGCCACGCATATTGGAGGCGTCATTCAATTCATTCGCCAGCTTTTCCGACATGCTTTTGTCAGGTCGAGTGCGGGCATTTGTAATAATCCAGCGCAGCGCCAAACTGGTCCGGCGATTTTGCGAGACTTCCACCGGCACCTGATAGTTTGCGCCGCCCACGCGCCG
>JAFAZU010000715.1 GCA_019239585.1 Acidobacteriaceae bacterium | reverse complement strand
GCAAAGGAAACTCGTCCTGGATGAGCTGGATAAGCTGCTTATCCACCCGAGTTTCTTCAAAAAGGAGCGTCTTCGAGACTTTCTTCGCTTCGTCGTCGTCAATACCTTAAATGGGGATTTTGCCCGACTTAAAGAAGCCTTGATCGGGGTGGAAGTCTACGGGCGCGACCCCTCCTATAATCCAAAGACGAGCCCTATCGTCCGCACGCAGGCGCAGCGCCTGCGCGCTCTTCTGGATGATTACTACACGACTCACGGCCAGTCGGATCGTGTGGCGATTCGAATTCCGAAGGGCTCCTATGTCGCCCAATTCGAGTTCCGCGAGGCGGCAATTGGCTCAACGGAACTTTCCGAAGAACCGTTACCGTCAGCGCAACCGGAGCCGCTCCTGTCACCTGTAGCGCCTGCGGCCAGCCGCTCCCTTTACTGGAAACACGGAAGCACACCAGTCAAACTGGCTGTCGGGCTGCTTGGTCTCTGCCTAGCTGCCACTGCCACCTTTACCCTGATTAATTCCATGCGCTCGGACGTAGTCTGGAGCGCCAGGCCGCTTTCGCGGCTCGGCGGAATCGAAGCATTCAGCGCTTTTTCTCCCGATGGGCAGAAGTTGGCTTTTACGTGGTCGGGACCAACCGGCGACAACCGGGACATTTACGTACAGGACCTTAAGGCTGATACGCCCACCCGTTTGACCTCTGATCCTGCGGAGGATACGCGGCCGGCATGGTCGCCCGATGGTAGGCAGATCGCCTTTATCCGGCTGACTGGAAAAGGGCGCAAAGAATTGGATCTGATTTCGCTGGGCACCGGTAAAGAGTCAAAAATAACGGAACTGGAGGGGATGGCACCCTGGCTTTGCATCATCCCACGTGTAAGCTGGAGCCGCGATGGGCGTTATCTGTTTACCAGCGAGAGCTTAGGAACGGGAGAAGCCTGCGGGGTTGTTGCAGTCGATGTGAAAACGGGGGACGTCCGGCGCATCACGCAACCGCCGCCCGGCATCGTGGGTGATTTGGAGCCTGATGTTTCACCTGACGGTAGGCAGGTTGCCTTTCTCCGCAATGCCGGGGAAATGGGTGGTGACATCTACGTTGTTGACAAGAATGGCGGTCCGGTTCAGAGGATGACTTTTGACAATCGCGACATTATAGGGTTCTGCTGGGCGCCGGACGGTAAAAGCCTTCTCGTTGCCTCCCGCCGGGGTGATGGGGTATTGAAGCTTTGGCAAATAGCCATCGGCAATCATCAGGCGAAGCAATTGACCGACGGCGCTGCAATGGTTAGCTTTCCCGCGATAACGCCGGGAGGCGACCGTATCGCTTTTACCTCATACCGCAATGTCACGAGTATCTGGCGCGCCACAAATACCGGGAATACCTTACTGGTTTCCGATGAAAGCGGCAACTCCAATCCGCAGCTTTCTCCTGACGGCACCCGTTTGCTCTACCGCAGCGACCGAACCGGGGCTTTTGAGCTTTGGATCAGCGACCGTGATGGCCGCAACTGCAAACGCCTTACCCATTTTAATGGGCCGATGGTCAATAGTCCGGCCTGGTCTCCAGACGGAAAACAAATCGCGTTCGAATGCCGGGCGCTTGGGCACAGTGATATCTGCTTGATTTCATCCGATGGATACGGCGAGGCAAAACGCATTACAGAGTGGAGTTCAAACGAGGTTCACCCAAGCTGGTCGCGCGATGGGCATTTCGTATATTTCGCGTCGAACTATTCGGGGCGTTGGCAAATCTATAAGCAGGCTATCGCCGGCGGTCCTCCAATGGCGATTACTCGTCAGGGTGGAATACGCGCGGTGGAATCCTGGGATGGTCGTTATGTCTACGTCCATCGCGGATTGCCTCTGGGCGGGATTATTTGTATTCCGGTCACAAAGAGTGCGCGTGAATCCATCAACGATGGAAGCGAAGCAAGAGTGTTCCTGAGCGAATTAACAAGCGGCATGTGGGGCAATTGGGACGCTGGACCGGATGGAATTGTATTTCTTGCTTCTTCTGTTTCCGGCCATAAGCAATCCATTGCCGTATTCAACCCTGAAACCGGATTGCGCCGCAATCTTTTTGCTGTAGAAAACCTTTTACCCGAGGGCGACCGCATGCTGTCAGTAGAACCGGATGGCAAATGCATTCTCTTCGTAAAAGAAGAAGCTTCCGGAAGCCATCTCGGAATGCTCGTCAGCAGTAATCAGTCTCCTCGATAAAATAAGTTTTTGTCTCTTTTCTCTTTATCGATGAAATTTTTCTGCTTTCCGCTAGAAGGCACACACTCCCCCGTATTAGTCCTGGTTGCAACAGCATGAAGACCCTGCTTCGGCCCGCAACCCGCCGCTACCGGCGCTGGATGCTGGACTGGGAGAATGAACTCTGCTTCCGCGCCACTGATCGTATCAAGCGGCCTTTTGAGTATGGCTTGGATTGGAGCGTCCATTGGCCTTTTGCCTACGAATGTTTTTCCCACATAGCTGATCCCGTAAAGTTTCTTAATTGCTACAACGAGCGGGCCATTGCCCACAGCCAGGAATTTTTCGGCTATCAAACGCCCAACCACTTCGTGCTGCGGGACAACTGGCTCGAATTTGGATCTCCTGTGCAAACGCCTTTCAGCGAAAACAACACGGTGCGCGGCCTCTGGTTTCCGGCCAAAAATGAAAAGCGTAAAGCGGTGGTCGTGCTGCCGCATTGGAACTCCAAACTGCCTCAGCATAACGCTTTGTGCGCCGGATTGCAGCGGCTCGGCATTAGCGCGCTGCGGCTCAGCTTGCCTTATCATGATGCCCGCATGCCGGGACATCTGGCCCGCGCCGATTATGCCGTATCATCCAACATTTGTCGCACCATCGATGCAACCCGCCAGGCCGTGATCGATATTCGTGCCTGCTTTGACTGGCTCGAAGGGGAAGGCTTTACGCAACTGGGAATTGTCGGCACCAGCCTGGGTTCCTGTTACGCTTTCCTGGCGAGCGCTCATGACGAGCGTATTGCCGTCAATGTTTTTAATCACTGCTCTACCTATTTCGCAGATGTTGTCTGGGAAGGTCTCTCCACACGTCACATCCGCGAGTCTCTGGAAGGAGAGATTGACTTGGAACTGCTTCGCAAGTGCTGGCTTTGCATCAGCCCTCCCAGCTACTCTCATCTTTACACTGCTAAAGCAAAACGCTCAAAATTCATCTACACCCGCTATGACACTACGTTTCCGCCTCACTTGTCGGAACGGGTGATCGAAGATGCCCGTAGATTTCGCTGGGATCATAGCGTTACCGTGCTGCCGTGCGGTCATTACACCATGGGCGAGTTTCCTTTCAAATATATGACCGGTTACGAGATCTGCTCTTTTTTAAAACGCAACTTGTAAAACAAAGGCGCAAAATGAAGCGTTTCTGCATCGAACGCATAATGACGAGTAGCGCACTATGGCGAGTAGTCACCTTCTTTTGCGCAGCCTTGCTCCTTCCAGTTTTGTTAGGTCAAGGACAGAGCGGCGGAGGATCATCAGCGAGTACAAGCGGCAGCGCACCGGGACAAACAAGCGGGGGTAGTGGAGGAGGAACCGCGGGAGCAAGCGCCACGCCTTCCATGACATTGTCTCCGCAGCTGAATGACCAAAGCTATCGTGGCAGCGTTCCCCAAGGCCGAGCGTCGCCTACTGCCATTCCGTTGAGCCTGAGCGATGCCGTTAATCGCGGCCTGAAAGCAAATCTGGGATTACTGACCAGCGAACAGGCGAGCCGCGAAGTTCGCGCCCAACGGCTTCGAGCGCTCAGCGGACTCCTGCCGCGAGTCACCGGGCAGATCAGCGCTACGGAGCAGCAGATCAATCTTCAGGCGCTCGGATTCGCTGTCAGTTTTCCACCCAGCCTCGGTATTTCAGTGCCGAAGATTGTTGGACCTTTTGGGTATCAAACGGCGCAGGCCAGCGCGCAGGTTCCACTATTTGATTACACCGCTATGAGCAATTTTAAAGCCTCGCGGGAGGAAGTGAAAGCTTCGACTTTGTCAATCAAGAATGCCCGCGATCTCGTGGTGCTGGGAGTCGGCTATGCTTATCTGCAGATTATCGCTGATGCCGCGCGCATCACCGCGACACAAGCCGAAATCGATGCCGATAATGCCGTGTACACCAACGCTGTGCGCCGTCATGACGCGGGAACCGCGATCGGTATTGACGTGTTGCGCTCGCAGGTGGAGTTAAAGCAGCGGCAGCAAACGCTGATTGCCGTTAAAAACCAGTTTGAGAAAGATAAGCTTGCACTGGGCCGCATTATTGGTCTGCCGGTCGGTCAGGATTTTACGGTTGCTGACCCAACCCCTGCTATTCCGCTGACTGCTATGAGCTTGAATGAGGCTTTAGCCAAAGCATACGAAAATCGCCCCGACTACCAAGCGGCGAAAGCGCGCGTGACAGCTGCCCAATGGACTTTGCGCGGCGCAAAAGCCGAGCGCTATCCGACTCTCAGCGCTAACGGATACTACGGAGCACAGGGCATTCATTTATTCACGAACTCGCACGGGGTTTTTAACGCTACGGGGGCGCTCCAATTCAACATCTTCGACGGGGGGCGCATTAAAGCCGACATTCTCCAAAGCGACTCCGAGTTGCGGAACCGCCGCAATGAACTCGAAAACCTGCGAGGGCAAATCGATAATGACGTTCGCAATGCCTTGTTGGATCTGACATCCGCGAGTGCGCAGGTGGATGTCGCGCAAACCAATCTACAACTCGCCAATCAAACCGTGCAGCAGGCGCAAGACCGATTTTCCGCCGGCGTCACTAACACCGTGGAGGTCGTGCAAGCTCAACAAGCCCTCGCCGACGCCAACGAAAACTTGATCTCCGCGCAGTATCAGCTCAACGTCGCAAAAGTAGAACTGGCTCGCGCTTTAGGTTTAGCCGAGGCAGGAATGCAAACTTATTTCAATGGGAAACAACCTTGAGCAGTTTCGAGCAACTAGATTTTATCTTGCGGCGTACTCTGCGTGACCTTTGCCGTAGCGTTTTTCACCGGCATTCACCGGAAATGGCAGAATGTTTTCTTTGGGCGGCAAAGGGCAAGTAGCGTAGGGGGTGAATGTGCAGGGCGGATTATAGGAACGGTTGAAATCGATATCGACTTTCCCGTTTTCGGGCAACGGCGTATTCAGCATACGGCCTGCTTGATAGGTCTCGGTTTTGTTGGTTAGGTCTTTGAAGAGGAAAAAAAGCGTTTTGCCCTCATAAATAGGGCGCAGGTGATGCTTTTCACCCTTGTAAGTAAATTCAACGATTCCTGGACTTTTCTGCATTTCGGTTTGGCCCGTAAAGGTCAAGATAGGAATTTGTTTCTCGTCCGGAATAAACTGCGCCTGAAAGTGCAAGTCCGGGTTGATAGGGAAGTAAGTCACGCCCGTAAAGCTCTTGAGCACGGAACTAGCGCCATCTTTGGCCCGCACAGCCAACTTGCCGCTGCGTTCGATAACGAAGAACGAGACCGTTCCGGCTTTGACGACGTCCGGCTTTTCTTCGTCGTAACTGAGAACAATATCAGAAGAAACAGGTTTGCCGTTCACCGTCACTGCGCTTCCGCAGCGATTAGTGAAAATCACCTGCTGGCTTTTTGCTTGCAAAATACCTACTTGACCGGGAGCGGAACCTTTCGGCAGGACAAAATCATTAGAATCGGCAGATCCCATCGAATGATTACCGGGTGTCAGCCAGAAGAGACCGACCAATGTGAGCCAGCCGTCCTCCGAGCGCAGACCAGCGTCGCGGTGCCTTTGCCATGCGTGAATCGACTCTACGTAGTTTGTTGAGGAAGACGCAGCAGCACTCAAGAGGCCAATGATGACCAAAAATCCGATAGAGATTTGGTGCATACAGAAATTTTATCAAGACCACTATCGGCCATACTCACTTTTTCGCATCGGCTATTTTGTTCTCACCGATAGTCACGCCTTAGCAATGTCGCATTCTACCCACGCAGTTCCACAATGGTCGCTCCATTACCGCCTTCGGATTGCGCCGCCGGATAGAAGCGATCCACATGTGGATTGGATTGCAGGTGCTCGCTGACGGCGCGCTTCAAAATTCCTAAGCCATGACCATGCACGATACGCACGCGATTGACGGAAGCCAGAGCAGCCGAATCCAGGAATTTGTCGACTTGGTCTACTGCTTCTTCCGCACGCTGACCA
>JAFAZU010000109.1 GCA_019239585.1 Acidobacteriaceae bacterium | reverse complement strand
CTAAATCAGACCTCCCGTGAATCGGACATTCAAGCCACTGCTGCGGCAGACAGGGGCGCTTGTTTCTTCATGGTTTGCGTCACCTCAGCAACGTCGTAGATTTCGCTTAAACGGTAGGGCCACGGTCCATTCTGTTTGAGATGACGTTCCACATCCGCCACCAAGTCCCGCATGCGTTTGCGCCGATGGTTCCGAGTGACTTTGTCATGCAGATCGCCGAAGCAACGCTCAATGGGATTGGCGCGGGGACAGTAGGTGGGCAGAAACAACAGTTGAAAACGGGGATGCTGCCCGAGCCAGCGCCCGACCGCCTTCGCTTTGTGGATTTTGTAATTGTCCGCCACGACATAGATCCGGTCAAAGTGCCGCGCCGGGTAAGCCCGGTCGAGGAGGCTCAACAAGTCCAGAAACAGTCCCGTCACTTTCCGAAACCAGAGGCAATAATGAACGTGACCCGTGCGCACATCCAGGGCTCCGGCCAGATGCCGACGTTCGTTCTTGCCGGGTGTCATGACTTCCACTTGGGTGGCTCGCGGCATCCATTGTGCGCCCACTTTGGGCAGCAGATGGAGATCGAGTTCGTCGGCAAACAGCAAGGCTTCCCGTGGGCCTAAGTGTTCGTAAACAGAGCGGATACGGGCCAGTTTCGCGGTGCGCTCCGGGGCGCTGTCCTTGGCCGCGAGTTTGGCCCGCTTCCACACCCAATCCAGTGCGTGCAGGCAGCGGCGCACTGTTTCTGCTGACACCCGGAGACCCCGTTGCGCCTCCAATTGCAAAGCTAAGGTAGCGCAACTCCAGCGCGTGCGGCACCAACCGTAAGCGGTGGGACTTTTCTTCAACAGAGCGAGAAGGCTGCACCGGAGCGAAGGATTGAGACTCGGTGGCCAGACACTATGTTTGGGTTCCGGCACCCTTCGTCCCCGTTGCCAATCTCGCGCCACGGCGTAAACGGTGGAACGGGCACACAGCAAAACGACTGCGATCTCACTGGGAGAGCGATGGAGCGCCAAAAGCAGCAGAATGTGGAGAGCCAGCCAGCGACCCCGCCGGACATGGCGCAACTCCGCCCGGAAACGGGCTTGTTCTTCCGGGGCGATTTCGATCACAATTTGAGTAGGCACGGCAGATTCTCGGGAGCAATCCGGTCGATTGGCGTCTTTCCGGTCTCACTTCCTGAGACTGCCGTTGCTTCTACTGCATTTCCTCACTGTCCGATTTTGCTGGGGTCTGATTTAGATCATTTGGAGCTTCAGTGATCTCCCCGGCGGAAGCAGAAGGTTTGTTGGCCACGATACGGTAAATGCCTTTGGCATTCGGGGGCAAAGTCACACCTTCGACCCGCAGCGTTGTCAATCTTTGCTGGTTCACCGAATTTGCTGCTGTAATACGGCTTTTCACCTGATCCGGAAGAATAATGTTTCTGTTGCTATCAGGAGTAAGCCGCAAAAAGGTAGGGTTTTCGAGATTAAAGGGAAAGTGGATAATCTGGGGGCCGTAGGTATAACGCAGATTGTTGGACATATTAATCACATCCGCGACTGTGATGTAAACCAAGCGAGATTTCTCATCCCAAAATGTAAAGCGATGGTTCAGCCACGCGGAGTCGGTTGGGTTTTTGTGAGTCGTCGCTGCCTTCAGCCACACGTCCCAAAGCCGATCAATATTTGCATGATGAGCAAAAAAGATAGGATCCTGCGCCGCGGTATCGAGCAGTCCCATATCAACGCGGGCCGAACTTAAGTTAGTGTTGCCGCACCAAATGTGCACGGCTCCATGAGGACCGTTTTCAAGTTGACCCGCAGCATTCGACGAACCTCCGAAGTTGGCGAAGGTGGGAGCTGCCAAGATCGGATTCATAATAGCCGGGCCTACCAATGAATTCGGCACTTGGCTTCCGGCGACAGCGCTACGGTTCGCATCGAATAAAGAATTAACAGAAGTATTAGGCGTCACCCAAGCTGGAGGTACAGCACGATGCGCCGCATTGTTCCAGTCCCAATAGGCAAGACGAAGGTTTTTGTCGTTAATCAGAGCGCCTAGAATGCGTTCGTGAAAATAGAGGAACGCACGATGCCAGGGCAGAAACAACCAGCTCCCGTGGATCTCCTCGCCAGCTTGTCCGTCCAAGCCGCCACCACAGTTCCAGCAATGCTTGTCGCCTTGCTGCAGCCATCCACGAGGATCGTTTGGTCTCGTGACCGCTAAGTTGCGAAGTGCAGCGTAGGCACTACGCAACTTAGCCATTTCTGCGGCGTTGAGTGTCGAAGCCGGCAGACGTGGCAGAATCGGATTGTTGTCTGGAGTCCATTTCACCGGGATAGGTGTCTTTGGGCCCGCGCAGTTTTGCGGCTCGGCCCCAAACATAGGCGCGATACCTTCGGCTAAACCCAGTGCTCCACTCAGTTGAGCAGCATTGAGCAAAAATGAACGTCGAGTCGATTGAAGTTGGTTATACATATTACATCTCCTGAGTAGAGTCGTAAGTAACTCTGATAACGGACTACAAGGGTCGGGTCGTCTGGATAAAAGCTAATAGCCTTTTGAGCTAATGTGCCGAAGTGTTTTTATGGAAGCCTGCTCGCCGTAGAAACTTTATACTTAGCATCCAAAACTGCTCCAGTTTGCTATGGTTCGCCCACCAGCTTTGCAGCATCCATAAGTTGCTGATGGGCTGTGGCTAAGAGTTGAGTATGAGCCTGAATCGATTCGAGCGCGGTCGCGACGAACATACTTTCCGGTAGTGTCGTCCAGCCGGGTTTGTGAATGATCGTTAGAAGCTCATCGTAAAACTCACGCCCAGGCAGTTGTACGGAATTTTCTCTCATATTGGTAATCTTTCTTTCAAGATGCTGAATATGAGTATCTTTTAGAGACGAGGTAGATTTGCTTGATGCGGACATGGTTTGCCTCTTTCAGTTTGGTTGTGATTATTAACCAAACAACAATTTGCCTGCAAAGGAAGTTCCAAAAATTCCTAGCTCCTTTAGCTCGAAATGTTCATGTGAAATAACGTGCTTCGGAATGATATAGCCAGCTTCAGCGAGATAAAAACATTCTCGTTATCCGAATCGATAGGAGCCATTGTCATTTTCATAAATCACATCTGCAAAAGGAGATTCTGTTGCGAAGTTTTGAAGCGGCATGAAACAGGGGGTTCGGTTGCGAAGTTTGGAATTTACACTTCAGGTAAGGGAAGAAGCTTGCCGATCACGCCTGTCAATCCCTGCAAAGGACGCCCGTATCCCGCACATCCAGTTGCACAGGTGACCGGCATCAACAACGTGTGTTTAGGGGAAAATGTAACGTGGGTTTAAATCCCACTCTCTCCGCCAGCTTTTGTTTTTCAATAACTGCGCGCCCATTGCCTATTAAGGAGGCTCAGGAGGATGGATAGGGGTAACTCCGGCAGCTCGTTTTTGTGCCAGTGACGGATGACTTTTCCCACTCAGGCATACAATAACAAGTTCTTCGTTTGGCAGGACGCGAAATCATAAGGCCCACTCCGTGAACTGTTCCAAAGGGCAGCGGCATCAATCTCACGCCTGGCGATGATCTTTACGATTTGACTCAATAAGCGCATGTTAAGCCTAGCTGTGAACTGCCGCGCGCAGACCGGCTACTGAGCCCGACAGCGCCCTCTCTGGATTTGGCGTACTTGTTTCTTCACGGGTTCTCCTGAGTTGTTTGCCTCTTCTACTGATTCGGCGGGCGGCGTGAAATCGCGCGTATCAAAAATGCGCCATGTCTCGCCCCCTTTCGCCACCTCCAGGATCAACGCGACTTGATAGCGGGGACCTTGGAAGTACGATACGCGAATTGCATGTAATCCGCGCGTGAACTCTAC